>NZ_JBEXLC010000042.1:0-60763 GCF_040609795.1 Nocardia sp. NPDC004604 | reverse complement strand
GGACATATCGACGGTGGCCTTCAGGTTGTCGTCACGATCGAGCCGGGATTATTAACCAGGTTCTAACGATGACTTCAGTCACCCGAAACACGAGCAACTTTCAAAACTCGCTGTTTCAAAAAGAAAAGCCCGCCACCAATCGGTGACGGGCCTCCCAGCTAACGCGCTGACCGTTTCGAGCGACCTGCAAGCAGTCGCTACGCTTCTTACTTGCCGAGTTTGCGCCGCTGAACACGCGTGCGGCGAAGCAGCTTGCGGTGCTTCTTCTTCGACATGCGCTTGCGGCGCTTCTTGATCACAGAACCCATAGGGTTGTCCTCGCGTTCTCTCTACTCGGCGCGCACGCCAATCACGTACGCCTGTTTCAGCGTCCGCGCCGCCAGCAGGCACCGGACACCACAAAGCGGTGCCGCCAGGCAGGCGCACACGAACCGAGGGTTCATCCTACCGGGACACCGACAAGCGGATGAAATCGCCTCATCCAGCGTCGAAGTAGGACGTCTCCAGGTAGTCGTGGACCGCTTTGGCATGCACCCGGAACGAGCGACCGACCCGCACGGCAGGCAACTCACCCGAGTGCACCAGCCGATAGACGGTCATCTTGGATACCCGCATGAGATTCGCCACCTCGGCGACGGTGAGGAACTGTGTACCACCGCCGAGCACCGATTGCGTCGGAGACGCCGAGCCGCCTTGCGTCCGGGAACCGGCCCGGCCGCCCGATGGTCCTGAGCTACCTGGCGACGTCCCTGAGCTATTTGCAGACATCTTGTTAGACATCATTGCACCACTGACCTCCGGCACGTCCGCGCCGCCAGCTTCCCCACCGGCGGAACAGACACGCACGTGCTCCTTGAAGCTTAGCGGGACCAGTGGGATTACTGCGACGGGTGTGAGAAATCAGGTTTACATGCAGGGAACCGACCGGTCACCATGAATATGCGCTGAGTTTGATTTCGGTCACCCCGTACTACCCCCCTACGGGCAGGCTACCGCCTCCGGGCCGGTCGCGCGCCGTGTCGGCACTCCCGGGGCCCTGCGTGGTCACGCTGCGCTACCGCCGCCCGGCCCATCGCCCGCGCCCTGCTCCGCCGACCTGCGCTTGGCAGCATGCAATGCCTCGAGAAAGGCCGAGCGCACCCCGCCCCGCTCCAATTCACGCACCGCGGCGGCGGTGGTGCCCGCCGGAGAGGTCACGGCGGCGCGTAGCTCGACGGCAGTCTGCCCGGACTCCTCGAGCAGCGCGGCCGAGCCGATCATCGTCTGCACCACAAGCTGGGTGGCGACATCGCGGGCCAGGCCGAGTCCGACACCGGCATCGATCATGGCCTCGACCACCAGGAAGAAGTACGCGGGTCCGGAGCCCGATACCGCGGTCACCGCATCCATCTGCGCCTCGGTCACGGTGGCCACCTTGCCGACCGCGGCGAGCAGTTCGGTCACCTGGGCCAGCTGTTCGGAGCGGGCGTAGCGGCCCGGTGCGAGCACACTCATGCCCTCGCCGACCAGCATCGGGGTATTCGACATCACCCGCACCACCGGAAATCCGGCGGGCAGTTTGTTCTCCAGGCGCGTCGTCGGCACACCCGCGGCCAGCGACACCAGGATCTGATCCCGGTCGCTGTCGAGTTCGGCCTTGGCCAACTGGGTAAGGACGGTATCCACATCACCCGGCTTGACCGCGATGACCAGGACATCCGCACCGACGATCGCGTCGGCGATCGAATCGGTCACCCGTACACCGAGCCGGTCGCCGATCAGTTCGGCGCGATCCGGATGCGTCTCCACCACGACCAGATCCCTGGCCGCCCGTCCCGATTCCAGCAACCCGGCGATCAACGCCTCCCCGATGCGACCGCCACCGATCACCGCAACTCTCGTCATAGGACTAGAGGCTAATCGCGCGGCAATATCGCCTCGGCGCTGGGGAACCGGTGCCGGTGCGGAAAACCCGTGCTACCGCTGCTGCGGCACCAGCGCGAGCTGGCGACTCTGCGCCACGACCGCACCGGTGGAGTCCAGGACCAGCTGGTCCTCGTCGAACATGCGGCCGCCGACCTCTTGACTGGTCGCGATGATTCGCAGCCAGCCCGGCGCAGGCCGACGGCGCAGGTAGGTGGTCATCTGCACCGTCGGGGCCCAGCCGAAGTGGCCCAGGTTGACCGGAACCGGCGGGCTCATATCGGCGGACATCATGGCGAAGTACATGGCGACATCGAGGTCCTGCTGATCGCCGTCGAAGGGACGCATCCAAAGACGCAGGCGCGGTTCACCCTTCTCGCCGTCGAGGAACGGTGCCCAGGAACGGTCGAGGTACAGGTCGGCACCCTGGGCGACATGGACGAGCTTGCCCATCGACGAGCCCTGGTACCCGATCGCATCGGCGGGCGGTTCGACCGGCATATCGCCGTGCTGCCGCGCGAAGACCGGCTCGACGTCATCGAGGTGGCCGAAGGTGAAGGCGGTGCGCACCAGCTTGCGTCCCTGCTGGATCAGGTTCACATCGACCAGGCAGATCTGTCGACCCACCTTGCTGATGTGCACCTCGTATTCCACCTCACCCGGTTCGGGGGCACCGAGGAAATCGGAGCTCGCCGAGATGGGGGCCATTGCCACCAGGGCCGGATCGGAGGCGCGCAGCCAGCGGGTCGCCGCAGCGGCGCTGGTCGCGACCATGGTGCCACCGTGCACCTTCGGGCCGATGGTCCAGATTTTATCGATGAAGCCGAGGTAGCGGCCGGTTTCGGGAGTTGCCGCCAGCAGTTCGGTCAGGGTGACCACCCGGCTGAAAGGTGCATTGCTGGCGACTGCTTGCGGGTCGCTGGAAGCGACACCGCTAGCGGCGGTTCGCTCGAGATCGGCGGTCAGCTCCGGCATCGTCACTCCTATCGTCGGTCGGCCGCAAAAGCGGCTCGCGGCGTTCGTACAGCGTAAACGAGGCGGATCACGGTTCGAATTCCCCTCTGCCGGGAGATCGGTGCAAGATCACACCTCGGTGCCGGATCCGCAGCTCTGTGTCGGATCAAACGCGGTTCGCGTGCCTCGGCGCTGGCGCGGGGGCGTTGAGGTGCTGTCTGGCGAAGGCCAGCGTGCGGTGCAGCATGCCAGCGCGGTCCGGTGTGGTGCGGGCGTTCTGGGTGTTGATCTCGGCGATCGCGTGCCCGGCGAAACCGGATCGGATCAAGGTCGCGCACAGCTCGGCGCACGGCTGGGTGCCCTCGCCCGGTACCAGATGTTCGTCGTGCGCCGCGCCGCGGCCGTCGGCGAGATGCAGGTGGGCCAGGCCGTGACCCATCCGCGCGGCCAGCGCCAGCGGGTCGGCGCCCGCGGTCGCGGTATGCGAAAGGTCGAGGGTGTAGTGCCGGAATCCGGTATCGGTCGGATCGTAGGAGGGGCTGAACGCGGTCACCCCGGGTCCGGGCCCGCCGCGGCGCTCCAGCCGCTTCGCCGAACCGGCGCCGCGACCGAAGAGGGTGTCCGCGCGCATCGGGAACATATTCTCCACCGCGATGATGACGTGGCTGTGTTCCTCCAACTCCGCGACCTGGTCGGCGAAGCCCTGCGCATAGCGGCGCTGCCAGCGGAACGGCGGATGTACCACCACGGTGCCGGCGCCGAGCGCCTCGGCGGTGCGCACGCTGCGCTCGAGTTTGGCCACCGGATCCGAACCCCATACCCGCTGGGAGATCAGCAGGCACGGTGCGTGGATGGCCAGGACCGGTATGTCGTATTTGCGGGAGTAGGCCTGGACTGTGGCGATGCTCTGACTGGCCGGTTCGGCCCAGACCATCAATTCGATTCCGTCGTAACCGATTTCGGCCGCATACCGGAAGGCTGCCTCGGTGTTCTGCGGATACACCGAGGCCGTCGAGAGGCCGACGAGGATCTGCTGTCCACCGGGCCCGCCGAGCGGGTGGGGTTCGGTATGCACGTCATGATCCGGCGCGGGCCCCCGCTCCGCGCTGTCCGCCCTGATGTCGTTCGCCTGCCCGATGTTCCCCACAGCTGCTCCCTGCTCAGTTCGTACTGAGAAGAAAGGCTAGCGGTCCCAACGTGACAAAGATGCCTACGACGACGGCGATCACCGTACTGAGAATGTCATCGGTGCGCCGCAATATTCGCACCAATGCCACCAGCCCGAGGATCACGATCATCGCCAGGCACAGCGCCACCCAGGGAAGCATTTCCCACATCCGCTCGAAGCCCTTGAACAGCAACATTCCGGCGACGGCCGCGCCCGTGCTCTGACCGCCGAGAATCATCCACTGGCGTCGATTGGCGTCGTACTCCGCCTTCCGTCCTCGGCGTGAGCGGCGCGGGAACGATGCGGCACGCGAATGTTCCGAATCCGAGTCAACGTCGTAATCGTCGTCGTAATCGTCGTCGTAATCGGCGTCGTGATCGTCGAGGGCATCGCCTGTCGAGAACGGTTCGTACACATCGGTTCGACCGTCATATCCATCGGCCAGATCGGTAGGTGCCGGACCCGCGTCACGTTTCGATCGGCCACGCCGGCCGCGCCCGTTCGCACGCTCGGCATCGGCGCGCTCGGCCCGTTCGACACCGTCGCGCAGCAGGTCGCCCGCCACGGTCTGGCCGGAGACGAGCTGTTGATCCTGACTGGCCAGTGACCACGCAGCGGTGGGGATGCCACCGGATTCGGGCGCGCTGTTGTTGGGTGGCACATGTCTTCGCGCCGACCACGCGGGCAGACCGCCGTCGGCCGGTCCGCGCGAACCGTCGCGGCGTGCGGATCTTCGCTGCTCGGATTCGGGATCGACCCCGCGATTCGCGGCTCGGTCGGGAGCCTGCGATCTCGATGGACCGTCCGGCAGCGGCAGCGGCGCCGACTCGGGCGCGAAGCCATTGGTGGACGGTGACCACGCGGTCGAAGGTCCGACTTCCGCCTCGGCCTCGGCCTCCGCGGCGCGCCGCCGGGCGGCTCGGCCACCGGTTCGCGATCCGTTCTGCTGCGGGGCGGGTGCGGCATCCGCACGGTGGCCGGTGCTGCGGCCTATATCGTGCAGCGGCCGGACCTCGGTGGTCTCCTCCACCGGTTCCGCGTGCCGGTGGCGACGACCGGTGCGTCCGGAGCCCGCAGCGGATGCGCCATCCGACAGCGGCGACGCGTACGGGTCCGGCGCCGGCGCATAGGGATCCGACAGCGGTGCCGACAACGGATCCGCGGGAGCCGAGTGCCGCGATGGCGCCACATCCCGGCTCGGCATTTCCCGCCCCGGCATGACCCGGCTGGACCATCCGGGTTCGGGCAATGGATCGGCGTCCGGAGCGGCATAGGCCGAAAGCGGGTCGTATGTGGTGATAGGCCCCGACATCGGCGAGTAGTTGGGCAGTTCGGGCGCCGGTGGTGCATACGGTTCCGGCGCGGGATACGACGCCGGTTCCGGCGCGGCATACGAAACCGGTTCGGGCGCAGACGTTTCGAACCCGGCGGAGCCGTAGCCGCCGGACTCGAATCCGGAGGACCGGTAGCCGGAAGCGTCATACCCGGTGGGTTCGTACGACGGTGGTTCGTATGCCGGTTCCTCAGCGGCCTCGGGTGCGGCATGCGCCGAATGGCCGCCACCGCCGCCGGCCGGAATGGCCGGGAGGTCACCGGTCAGCTCGGCTACCGAGATGCCGCGGCCACTCCGCCGCCGCCGACCACCGCCACCGGATGAGGCCGCGCCCTGCGCACCGTTGCGTGCCAGCAGCTCGGCAACCGATAGCTGCTTGGAATCCTCACTCATGACGACACCGTTTCGATCGGGCCCGATATACCGCCGCCGGGCACCGGCTTACCACCGGCGTCCACGACGACACCCGGCAATGCCCTGGCCCTCGGTCCACCGTTCATATCGGTATCCAGTTTGCGCAAGATGAGCCCTTCGCGCAGTGCCCAAGGACAAATCTCGAGGGTATCCAGCGATAGTGCCCGCATACTCGCCTCCGCGACCAATGCGCCAGCCACCAATTGCTGTGACCGATCGGAACTTACGCCTTCCAATTCTGCACGGTCCGCCGCCGTCATTCTCGAGATGAAGGCGATCAGTTGGCGCAGACCTGAGCTGGTGAGTGTACGGCGCACCCGCAGCCCGGCCGAAGAGGGTGCCGCTCCGGTGAGCCGGGCGAGGGACCGAAAGGTTTTCGATGTCCCCACCGCGAGATCCGGTTTACCGGACTCCATCAGCTGTTTCGTCGGCGTGACCAGTTCCGCGTCGAGCCAATCGCGCAGCACCGCGACGCGACGCTTACCCGGCGGATCCTCACGCAGCCATTCCCTCGTCAACCGTCCGGCGCCGAGTTGCAGCGAGAGTGCGGCATCGGGTTCCTCGTCACCGCCATTGGTCATTTCCAGTGAGCCGCCGCCGATATCGAGATTCAGGATCCGCCCCGCACTCCAGCCGTACCAGCGGCGCACCGCGAGGAACGTCAGCCGCGCCTCGTCGACACCGGAGAGCACCTGCAGCTCGACACCGGTCTCGGCCCGGACCCCGGCCAGGACTTCGTCGGAGTTCGTCGCCTCGCGCAGCGCGGAGGTAGCGAACGGCATCAACTCGACGCATCTGGATGTCTCGGCGATGCTGGCGAATTCGGCGACCGTCGCGATCAGGCGTTCGGCACCCTGGACGGTGATGCGGCCCTGGCCGTCCATGTTCTCCGATAGCCGTAACGTGGCCTTTGTCGAGCTCATGGGCATCGGGTGACCGCCACGATGGGCGTCCACCACGAGCAGGTGAACGGTATTGCTTCCGACATCGAGAACCCCAAGCCGCACATGAACACGGTACTGGGTGAACCGGCACTTTAGACCAGGCGACTGAGCTGTTAGCGTCCTGAGTGTGACGGTAGGCGCAGCAATGAGTGAGCGCAGCGAGCGAACCAGCAAGCACAGCGCGGCGCCGCGCACGACGGAGCCGAGTGCCAGCGAGGCGCAGTCGTGAGCGGCGCCAAGAGACCCCGACCAGCGGGGAAGATCGATCCGGCACCGGAGGTCGATCTCGACTTTCCCCGGGAATGGATCGAGTTCGTCGATCCAGCAAACGACGAGCATGTGATCGTCGCCGATCTGACGTGGCTGCTGTCGCGTTGGACGTGTGTCTTCGGCACTCCGGCATGCCAGGGAATTCTGAGCGACCGCCCCGATGACGGCTGCTGCTCGCACGGCGCATTCCTCTCCGATAAGGACGATCGCAAGCGCCTGACCAATGCTGTGAAAATGCTCACACCGCAGGACTGGCAGCTGATGGACGAGGCGACCGACGCCGAGGGCAAGATCACCAAGAAGGGCTATCTCGAGCTCGACGAGCTGGAGGACGAGCCTGCACTGCGCACCCGCCGATTCGACGGCGCCTGCATTTTCCTGAACCGGCCCGGCTTCGCGGGCGGCGTCGGCTGCGCACTGCACACCATGGCGCTGCGCAAGGGCATCGAACCGCTCGAGGTGAAGCCGGATGTGTGCTGGCAGCTGCCGATCCGGCGCACCCAGGATTGGGTGGAACGCCCCGACGGGGTGCAGATCCTGAAGACCACCATCACCGAGTACGACCGGCGCGGCTGGGGTCCCGGCGGTGAGGACCTGGATTGGTACTGCTCCGGCTCCCCCGACGCGCATGTCGGAGCCCGTCCGGTGTGGCAGTCCTATGCTCCCGAACTGAAGGAACTGCTCGGCGTACCGGCCTATGAGGAACTGGCCAGGCACTGCAAACGCCGGGAGGGGCTCGGACTCATCGCGATCCACCCGGCGACCGTGCACGCGAATCGGATGAAACCCGAAGCGAACATCACAGACCAGTCAGCGTGACATACGCAATCGCCCGCGAGGCGACAGTTGATTTCGTGCATACATGGGTAACTCCATGTACTCGCATCGAAATAGTGCGCGATGGATGTCGTTGTCAAGAGTTGTCAGCGTTGGGTGTCTTGGTTCCGTGAGCCCTCTGAGCTGCGGATACATTGAAATCCTGCCCCTGTTGTAGTTCGCGCCCTAGCCACCGCGCTCGGGCTCCCCGACGGGTCACATCCCACAGCTTGCACAAACACCTTGGCACCGAGGGCATCTCGGCCGGACTCGGCGTCATCAATGTCGCCGACCAGCTCGGCAACACCTCCCCCGTACTCCGCAAATCGTACGTGCGACGGCACCAGCCACACGCCGACGTGCCCCTTGCACTCTGAGGGTCAGGGGCGTGGACGCGATTGCTTATGTGGTCGCCGGGGTCGGCGCGCGCGTTCAGCCTTCACTCGCTCGATCATGTCCGCAGGAATGAACCGGATGATGTCGTCGCGGGAGGCGACAGCCAATTTCCGGAGAACAGATGATGCTTGTGCGTCGACGGTCCTGGTGGAGGTGCCGCGGCGTGCAGCGATGGCGCTGTTCATCCAACCAGCAGCCGCCAGTATGGCAACTTCTTGTTCGGTTTCAGTGAGGGTTTGCCAATGCGAGGGTGTCGGCGTTACGGCCGAATGCGCCGATAAGATCGCTTCGATGGGCAGTGTCCCCGCCGCCACCTGCAGTACTTCATTGCGTTCGGGATGAAGCTGGGAACCGCGCTTCTGCACTGCGGCGAAGCCTTTGGCGCCGATCAGGTCACTTGCGATCCTGATTGCGCTCTCGGTCTCATCCGAAGCCGGGATGAGCCCGTCATTCTCTACCCCCAGGCGTGCCCGGAGGGTAGCTACCCCGCCGACGATCAGACCGATTTCGCTCGCTAGGGCGGTGAGCCGACGTTTGTCGGTATTGCCCGCCGACGTGAGGTCGGCGATCAGATGCGCTGTACCCCAGACGTACACCGTCGCGGCGAAGATGACACCCCAGTGGTCGCAGACATCGATTTGATATCGGAGTGCTCTGCGCACGAATGGCAGTGCATCGGTGAAGCTTTCGTATTTGATCAGGGCGATCGCCCACACGACCTCAGCCCAGGACTTCGCCCACATCGCCCCGGCCTCGGTGATGTGTTCGAGGTGGCGGTCCGCGATCTCGAGCGCTTCTCGTCGTGACCCCAGGATAACCGCGGCGATTGCTTCGAAGAGTGAGGACAGCGCTTCACCGCCTGCGTCGCTTTGCGCGCGGTATTTCTCGCGGGCACGCGAGAACACAGTTATTGCTTGCGGGTCTGCCTGGACGGTCATCAGTTCCAGGCCCCAAGCGAATTCGACAATGGCCGGCAGACCGAGGTCTGTGTCGGGGTCTCGGCGCCAGCGGCGTCGAGTATCGGGCTCGGGTATGCAGGCGGCGACTGCTTGATCGAGCATGCGTTCGGCCTGATCGCGGCGGCCTTCCCACAGGGCGATCCATGCGATCTGGGCCATCGCAGTGATCTGCAGACCGGTGGGGCGTTTGGTTCGGGGCAGGGTGCGGTGCAATGCGCGTTCGTCCCACCGGCGGGCGGTCGACAGCGAGCCGGCGACGAAAGGTGTGCGCAGCCCGATGAGACCGGTGGCGATTTCGAGGCCGACTTCGGACTCGTCGGGCGCATTCAGGCAAGTCTCGATCGCCAGTTGGATGTTGTCCCATGCTCCACGTGCCCAATCCATCAGCGCCTGCTCGGCTGGACTGCACCAGTGTGTTTGCGCATACGCGATCTTGTCTCGGTAATACTGCTGGTGCCGACGGGCGAGGCGGGCAGGTTCGTCGGTTTCAGCTGTCGACCGGTCGACAAGGCGCTCCCTGGCGAACATGCGCAGGCTCTCCAGTAGTGAGTACCGCACCGACGCTGCCGTGATGTGCGCTGACACCAGCGACCGCGCCACCAGTCGGTCCAGCAGTCCGCGTATCTCCCCCCGTTCCAGGCAGACATCGCAGCCGGGGGTGTCGTCGGAGCAGACCGTTTCGATCGCTTCCAAGTCGGCCCCGACGGCTGTCGCCGCGGTGTCCGCAGTGTCCAGGGTCGGATCGTAGCCTGGGGCGAATACCGAAAGCCGGTCGAAGAGCAGTTTCTCCTTCTCGGAGCACAGCTCGTAGGACCAGCCGATGACGTCGCTGATGGTGCGGTGATGTTTGTCTATACCCACCCGCGGACCGTGCGCCCAATGTATGCGCGTGTCGTCGGCGTCGCCGCTCAGCTGGTGCAAGATCATCGGCAACGGCTCATAAAACATCCGCGCTGCCGCGAGCCGGATGTACAGGGGGTTTCCGTGCAAGTGCCGGCATATCCGGCGGACCACTTCCAGTTGTGCGGGCCCGGTGATCGAGTGGCCGGTCATCTCTGCTCGCTGCTGAAACAGCTCCAGCGAATGGTCGGTCGACAGTGGACTCACTTCGACCAAATACTCATCGATCCAGCCGATCTGTTCCCGACTCGTGGCCACGATGGTCAACCCGGGTGCTTCGTCCAGCAACCTGGCGATCACAGGCCCGACACCTGCCAACACATGCTCACAGTTGTCCAGCACCAGCACCGACTGGAGGTCGCGGCCCGCCCCGTCGCGGATAGTCAGCGCAGCCAGCACCCCGTCCCACTCCGAGGGCCCTCCGAAACCGGCGGACAGCACCGCCCCGGCGACAGCTTCTGCCACTGCCGCCGCCTCCGAATCTCGCGCTAGCCGCGCCAACCGCACCCAGAAAACCGGCGCGCGCCGAGCACGGCGCAAACGGCGTACCGCCTCTTCGGCGAGAGTCGTTTTGCCGATTCCTCCCAAACCGGTCAGCGTCACCAACCGAGCGGGCCCGAGCAGCAAACCGCCGATCCGGTCCAACTCACGCTCACGGCCGACGAAACCGATCGCCGGCGCTGGCAGGCCAGCCGAACCATCTCGATATCCTGCTGGCATATCCCCAAATTTAGCCCGGTTGCCACTCGATTACCACGATGCAATCCCCGGACCAGGGACCCGGGTCTGTCCGCGATCTTCTGGGCTGGATCGGCGGCTCAGAGGTTTGCTGCCGGGATATCGGGTCGATATCGGCAGCGGATGCGATGCCGAGGGCATGGCATAGGAAGGCCGCCAAGACCGACCGGCGAGTCGGCGTCGGGCAGCCAGGCCAGGGCCGCGGTGGTCGCTTCGACATCCGGGACCCTAAGGCAAAGCGGGCTGCGTGGCACCTGACCTGCCGCGGACTCGGAAGCAGCGCCGTCGCGCGGTGTGTGGCGACGAGGTGGGTGAGCCGGCCGGTGTCGCGGACGCGGAATCGGTTATCCGTGCCTGGTCCGGGGCTGTTTCCGGCCAGCAGGCGATCGGTTCCCCAGCACCCGCCGATCGAGTTTCGAGGCAGCCGACCCGGAACTAGTCGTTACCCGACTTCGTGGACGATGGCCTCGGCGCGCACTTGCAGGACTGCCTGCAGGACCATCCGGGACACCGACATGTTCGACATGTGCCCTTGCAGTGTGATCACCGCGTGCGCCGCGGCGCGGCGGCATTCCTGGAGCAGATCGACGAACGCTGGCGGAAGCATTGCGGTCTCCGGCAGCGGTTCGTGGAACACGGTACCCAGCTCGTAGCCGAGCGAGCGGGCAGCGGCCCGCAACGTGTCTTCACCCGAATCGCCGTCGCGATCACCGATCAAGTCATCACGTAAGTACCCGTAGGCAAGAGGTAATAGTGCAGTCGTCATAGAAGTCAGTTCCGCTTCTACCGACTACCGCAGACAACCACCTGCGCCAGCCGGATGGGTATGTTCGCCGCAGCTCGCTCGCAAAGCCGAGCCCGGCACTCGTGCCACTCGTATCCAGTTGATGACCGCGACCCCACTGAGCTTCGTTGCCCGACTCGGCTCCACGTCGTTGTGTACCGCAGGGGTCGCGATCGTCGCGCATGGGCATCAACCGCGCGGTGGAACGCTCCACTCGGACGCCCATGCCCGCCGACACCTCTTACCGTCGTCGCATAGGTGAACAGCGCGCATCGGCAAGGAACGAGTTTCTCCAGACCACTACCTAGGTACGGTCGGATCGCCATCACGTGACGGAGGTTTCTTCACCGCCGCTGACATATCACCTCGGCGTGGCAGTGCGCTGGGATGAGACCGGGGTCCCGGAATGTGAAGTTTGGACACTGGTCGAAACGCCGCAGGCTCAGTCGTGGTGAAGCGATCGGTCGGTACTGGGCCTGCGGTGTTTGCTCGAGCACCGGACCGGTAGGGCCTCCATATATGCCCTCCTCGCTGGCCCCGTCCAACCAGGCGAAACCAAAACACATCGCGTCATTCAGCACCCGCCCACGAACACGTCGGCCGGATTCTTGACGAGTAGATGGCAAATGGCCGCCGGATATGCGTTTAGGGGGCACATGGGTAACTCGTCGGGCACGCCCAGCGACCGGTCACGCACCCGACCGGATGCCCGCGACGTGATCTCGCGGCACCGACGACCGGCAAAAGATTCGGGGAGGCGGATGAGCGTGAGGTTTGCATAGCGGGCGATTCACCTACCCGCCATGCGAGCTTTACCCGGATGGGGTTGGATGTGCGGTCATGTTGAAGAAAGCACTCGCCCTGACCACCATCGCGCTCGGTGCCACCGTCGCGCTGACCGGGGCCGCACACGCGGAACCCAATGGTGACCCGGCCAAATACGCCGATTTCACCGCCGACTTCCTGCCCGCCAACACCCCCGAGGCGATCAACGCCCAGGCGAATGGCAAGAACCTGATCATGAGCCCGTATGGCATCAGCCGCACCATCGCCTGCCGCGGCACCAGCGCGGCCGATGTCTACGACTGCATGCAGGAAGACGATCTCGGCTGGATCACCCTGCGCAAGAACGACCTCCCCGGCCTCGGCCCCACCTGGGTTTACCTGCCCTGATTTCCCCCTGACGTAGCGTGCAGCCGAGGTTGTCGGGGCCTCGGCGGCTGCGCCCGTCATCAATTCGCGGTAATTCGCCGCCGTACGCCATGCGCCACCGCTGCGCGGCGGACGATCCGTACGGCTGGCACGCCTCGCTGGCGCCGATCAGGCCTCGAGCTTGTAACCGAGGCCGCGCACCGTCACCAAATGCTCCGGCTTGGCCGGATCGCCCTCGATCTTCGAGCGCAGCCGCTTGACGTGGACGTCGAGGGTCTTGGTGTCACCGACATAATCGGCACCCCAGACCCGATCGATCAGCTGGCCGCGGGTCAGCACCCGGCCGGAGTTGCGCAGCAGGTACTCGAGCAGATCGAATTCCTTGAGCGGCAGGGTCACCTGCCTGCCGTTGACATGCACGGTGTGGCGGTCGACATCCATCCGCACCGGTCCGGCCTCGAGCACACCGCTCTCATTGCCACCGTCCAGTTCATCGCCAGCGCCACGGCGCAGCACCGCCCGAATGCGGGCGATCAGTTCGCGTGCGGAGTACGGCTTGGTGACGTAGTCGTCGGCGCCGAGTTCCAGACCGACCACCTTATCGATCTCGCTGTCACGCGCGGTCACCATGATCACCGGGACACCACTGCGAGTACGCAACTGTTTGCACACATCGGTGCCACTCATACCGGGCAGCATCAGGTCGAGCAGCACGATATCGGCACCGGAGCGGTCGAATTCGGCGAGCGCGGATGGTCCGTCACCGACCACGGTGACCTCGAAGCCCTCCTTGCGCAGCAGGAACGCAAGCGGATCGGCCAGCGACTCCTCATCTTCGACGATCAGAACACTCGTCATCTGCGTGCCTCCACACCATTTGGTCTACCCGGCCCCGTGGGGCGCGGGTGTATTTCTCTCATGCTCACCACGGCGCCGTCGACCTCTTCCTCGCCGCCGGATTCGTGGTGGGCAGGTATTCGCAGGGTGAACGTCGACCCGGTGCCCAGCTTGCTCCACAGGGTGATTTCACCGTTGTGGTTGGCTGCCACGTGTTTGACGATAGCCAGGCCGAGCCCGGTACCGCCGGTGGCGCGCGAGCGTGCCTTATCGGATCGGAAGAAGCGTTCGAACACCCGCTCCTGGTCTTCCTTGGCGATGCCGATACCACGATCGGTCACCGCCATCGCGACGTGATCGCCGCGCAGTGAGCGGCTCACCGAGACATGGGAGCCGGTCGGCGAGTACGCGATGGCGTTCTCCACCAGATTGGACAGCGCAGTAACGAGCAGCGTTTCGTCGCCGAGCACCTCGAGTCCGCTCGGGCGATCGGTGCTGACGGTGATGCCAGCGGCCTCGGCGGCGGTGCGGGAGCGGTCGACCGCCTGCATCACCACCGTGTCGACGTCCACCACCTCGAGTTCGGGCAGCTTTTCCGCACCCTGCAGCCGCGATAGCGCAATCAACTCGGTGACCATCTTGCCCAGGCGCCGGGATTCGCCGAGTACCCGCTGACCGAAGTGCCGGACCGCCTCGGGATCCTCCGCCGATTCCAGCATGGCCTCGGCCAGCAGGCTCATCGCGCCGACGGGGGTTTTGAGTTCGTGACTGACATTGGCGACGAAGTCCCGACGGGTGGCCTCCATCCGCGCCTGCTCGGAATCGTCGTCGGCGAACAGCACGGTGAAGCTGGTTTCTTCGCGCGATAGCTGCCTGGCCACTCCGCGCACGGCGATCCGGCTGCGGCCGGGCATCGGATTTTTGGCGGTGAGATCGAATTCGGCGGACTCGCCGGTAGCGAGCACCTTCTCGACCGCCGCCCAGGCACGCTCGTCGAGCAGCCGATTGCGAACCAGGCCCAGCTCCTCTGCGCGCGGGTTGACCAGCACCACATCGCGGTACTCGTCGACGACGGCGATACCGCTCTCGGACGCGAGCACGATCAGGTCGAGGACCTGGGACATGGTGAGGCCGGAATCTGCCTGCCTGCGGGCGGCCTGCCTGGCGTTCATGAACGGGATAAGTAGCCCGCCGACTGCCAGGCCGACGACAGCCGCGAGGACTGCCAGAAGGACGGCCTGGGGAACACTCACCCTTGAATCGTACGGTCGCCGACCGACAACCCAACTCGGGGTACGTGAAGTTTCGCGCAGGTCATGGGTACTTCGAGCCTTGTTAGCCGATCGTTTACGAGTTGTTACCCCCCGCCGCCGCGAGCATCAGTCGTCTTCGCCCGCCAGCGCCGCGCCTACCGCACGACCGTGCTTGTCCACCCATTCACCCAAGGCATAGATCGGGGTCAGCAGGTCGCGTCCGGCTTCGGTGAGCTCGTACTCCACCCGCGGCGGGGCCTCGGCGTAGCGGTGGCGCTCGATGAGGGTCATGGACTCCATCCGGCGCAGGGTCTGGGTCAGCATCTTCTGACTGATGCCGCCGATGGCCGCGCGGAGTTGGCCGGGACGCATCGGGCCATCGCGCAGCATGTACACGATCACCGTGAGCCAACGGTTGCCGAACAGGTCGACACCGAGTCGGGCCGGGCAGTCGGCCTCGTAATCGCCGTATGGCGCGAATTCCACCGGCTGTGCGGATTCGACCGTCATGACACCAGCCTGCCACCGCTATTGCGCACCTTCGGGTGCCTATCGGAATCCCTAGCGTCGCTTCCGAATACATCCCGAGCTAGGAGTTGGTATGCGAATCGGAATCATCGGGGCCGGAGCGATGGCGAGGGCACTGGGTGGCGGCTGGGCCGCGGCCGGACATGAGGTCGTCATCGGTGCGCGGTCCCGCGTGGCAGCGGACGAGCTAGCGGCATCCATCGGGCACGGGGCACGCGGCGAAAGTATCGGCGCGGCGGCCGAATTCGGGGCGGTCGTATTGCTCGCGCTTCCGGTAAGTGCCCTTGACGAAGTGCTCGGCGAAATCGGCGGCTCACTCGCCGGACGAACGGTGATCGACTGCACCAATGCGTTCCTGCCGGACGCGGCCGCGCCGGAGGGGGTGCTGGCCTTCGTGCTGTCCGAGGACGCGGTCGCCGCACGCATCGCGGCAACGGTTCCGGATGCGCATGTGGTGAAGGCGTTCAATGTCTGTGCGGCCGAGGTGTGGGAATCGGAGAGCCGCGTCTTCGAAAACAGCAGGCTGGCGGTCCCGATCTGCGGCGACAACGCGGACGCGGTGCGACAGGTCGCAGTGCTCGCCGAAGATCTCGAGCTGCAACCGATTTCGGCGGGCGGACTGCATCGCGCCAAATACCTCGAGGCCACCTCGGTATTCACCGTCGGCCTCTGGTTCGCCGGTGCGGATGCCCGCGCGATCTTCCCGCCACTGGCGGCGGCATTCGCCGTGGCCGACTAGGGCCGAGTGGCCCAGGTCCGAGCGTGCACCCCCGCCCATACCCCGCGGGTTCGAGCATGAATGCGCGAGAAGTGCACGCTCGGGCCGGATTCGGCTTACCAGCCCGGGTTCCCCCGCACCGGGATATTGACGAAACTCGGCGCACGGACACCCGACCGCGCGGCAGCCGGAAACAGCAACGCGCCGCGACCGATGCCGGTCGCGGCGCGTCGTCGGCCTCAGCCGAAGGAAATACCTACTTGCCGCCCTGGCTGGCGACGGCCGCGGCACCCGCGGCGGCGGCCTCGGGGTCGAGGTATTCGCGCGGGCGAACCGGGCGCAGGTTCTCGTCGAGCTCGTAGCGCAGCGGGATGCCGGTGGGGATGTTCAGGCCCGCGATATCGTCATCGGAGATCTGGTCCAGGTGCTTGACCAGTGCGCGCAGCGAGTTGCCGTGTGCCGCAACGAGGACGGTCTTGCCGGAGAGCAGGTCCTTGGAGATGGTCGACTCCCAGTACGGGACCATCCGGTTCACCACGTCGAGCAGGCATTCGGTCTTCGGGACGTCGATGCCCTGGTAGCGCGGGTCGCCCTCCTGGCTGTACTCGTTCGCCGGGTCGATCGGCGGCGGCGGGGTGTCGTAGCTGCGCCGCCACAGCATGAACTGATCGTCGCCGTACTGGTCGCGGACCTGCGTCTTGTTCTTACCCTGCAGATCGCCGTAGTGGCGCTCGTTCAGGCGCCAGTCGCGCACGACCGGGATCCAGTGCCGGTCGGCGGCGTCCAGCGCGATATTCGCGGTGCTGATCGCGCGCCGCAGCACGGAGGTGTAGACGATATCGGGCAGAATGCCGTGTTCGGCCAGCAGTTCCCCGGCGCGCTTCCCCTCGGCCATGCCCTTATCGGTCAGGTGCACATCCACCCAGCCGGTGAACAGGTTCATGGCATTCCATTCGCTCTCGCCGTGGCGCAGCAGCACGAGGGTGTACGTCATGCCCGCCATTCTGGCATGCGCGCGAACCGCGCTCGCACCCGTTCCCGCCGGTCAACCGACCACTCAGGAGACGGCGTCGGCGGTATCGTGCCCCGCGGCCAGGACGCCGGCGCCAACGAGGGTGGCGCCGTTGGTGATTCGGGACGGCACCACCCGCAGGTCGTGCAGGAAGTCCAATCCGGCGTGCCGGATCAGCGCCGCACGCAGCGGTTCCCAGAGCGGTTCACCCGACTGCGCGAAGCCGCCGCCGATCACCACCCGATCGATATCGAGGGTCGACGCGGCGGAGGCGATGGCCGTGCCGAGCGCCGTTCCGGCCCGGTGCAGCGCGGCGAGCGCGATCTCGTCACCGGAGTGCGCGGCCTTGGCGAGTCCGGCGCCGGTTTCGCCGCGCCAGCCCTGCTCACGCGCCCAACGCACCGATGACATGCCACTGGCGATCGCCTCCACACAGCCGACGCCGCCGCATTCGCACGGCACATCCCAGCCCGGCACCACGATATGGCCGACATGCCCGGCATTGCCGGTGCGACCGAGCACCACCCGGCCATCGGCGATGATGCCGCCGCCGATGCCGGAGGAGACCGTCATCGCCAACCCGTTCGGCACCCCGCGCAGCGCACCGACATGATGTTCGGCCAAGGCCAGACAGGCGCCGTCGATGGCGAATCGGACCGCGGCGGAAGGAAAGAGCCGCTGTACCTCGGCGACGATCGGAAAGCCCCACTTCCATTCCGGAATGTTCAGCGGACTGGTCATACCGGTGCGCACATCGACGGGTCCGGCCGAACCGATTCCGATCGCCGAGACCGTCGCATCTCCCGCCACCTCGCGCAACAGCTCGCGGCAGGCCGACCACACCGCTTCGCGAGGCACGTCGACGCGTCGCACATCGCGCACCTGCCGACCCGCGTAGACCACGCCGACGGCGAACTTCGTGGCACCGATATCCAGAGCAAGAACCATCATCGTCGTGCGGCCTCCTATACCTCGCGGCCCATTCACACAATGCGCCACAGCGCGATTGTCGCCTACACCGGACGTGTCGGTGCGCGATCGCTCAGGGCTGGTCCGCGGCTTCGACCAAGTGCTCGAAGGCGCGCAGGTTCTCGAGTGATTCGCCGCGCGAGACCCGCCACTTCCATTCCTTCCGAATGGACTCGGCGAAGCCGAGTTCGAGCAGGGTGTTGAAGTCGGCGTCCACGGCCTCGAGGACCTGGCCGAAGACCCGGTCCAGTTCGTCGGGGGTGACGGCGTGGGTGGCCATGCGGCCGACCAGGTAGATATCGCCGACCCGGTCCAGGGTGTAGGCCAAACCGTAGAGGCGGCGGTTGCGCCGCAGCAGGAATTTGTAGACGCCCTCGAAGTTCTCATCGGGCTTGCGGCAGACGAACGATTCGATCCGCACGCCGTGCTTGCCGACGGTGAGCATGACGGTGGTCTTGAGCTTGCGCTCGCCGGGCAGGATGACGACGAAGGTGTCCTGGCTCGGGTGGGTGTACTCGATCTCCCGGTCCCGCAGCGTTTCGTCGATCAGCTGCGCGGTCGCGGCCGTACTCATCGGTGCGCTCCCGTCCGGCGCCGCCACAGCGCCCGCGATCTGGCCTGACTGCTCTCGCCGAGGAGAGCGGCACTGCGTTCACCAGCGAGGCTAGCCCGTTCACCGGGCGGTTCGGCCCGCGCGCTATCGAGGACCAGGCTGCGGCGGGCACTGAAACCCGAGCGGATCGCGCGGAAATCGGCCAGCGCCGCAGAATAACTGGTGAGCAGTCCGTCGGCGGTGTGTTCCCAGGAGAAGTGCGCGGCGTGCTCGACCGCGTGCAGACCCATCCGGTGTAGTCGCCCGGCATCGTCGAGCAGGTGGCCGAGGGCGTCGGCCCAGTCCGGCGTCTGGTGTCCGGGCACCAGCAGACCGGTCTCGCCATTGCGCACCGCCGTGCCGAGTCCGCCGACATCGGCCGCGAGCACGGGGGTGCCGCTGGCCTGGGCCTCGATGGCGACCAGCCCGAACGATTCGTTATAGCTGGGCACCGCGACCAGATCGGCGGCCCGGTACACCTGGACGAGCCGGTCCGGCGGCTGCGGCGGCAGGAAGGTGACGTGGTCGGCGATGCCGAGCGCGGCGGCGAGTTCGATCAGCACATCCGGACGCTCCAGTCCGGTGCCGGACGGTCCGCCGACGATGAGCACCCGCAGCTTGCGCGCCGGATTCCGGTGCAGCAGTTCGGCCGCGGCTCGGACCAGCACATCGGGGGCCTTGAGCGGCTGGATGCGGCCGATGAACGCGACGATCTGCTCGTCGGCGCGCAGGCCCAATTCGGCCCTGGCGGCGGCCTTTTCACCCGGACGGTAGCGGGTCAGGTCCGCACCGGGCGGCACCACGTCGATGCGCTCGGGATCGGCACCGTACAGCTCGACGAGCTGACGCGCCTCCTCCGCGGTATTGGCGACCATCCGATCGGCCTCGGCGATCACCTGCTTCTCGCCGATCTCCCTGGTCGCAGGTTCGGGACAGTCCCCTTCGGCCAGCGCCGCATTCTTCACCGCGGCCAACGTGTGCGCGGTGTGCACCAGCGGCACCCGCCAGCGGTCGCGCGCCAGCCAGCCGACCTGACCGGAGAGCCAGTAATGCGAATGGACGAGGTCGTAGTGGCCGGGCAGATGTCTGGCCTCTTGGCGCAGCACCTCGGCGGTGAACGGGCACAGCTGGGTCGGCAGATCGCGCTTATCCAGTCCCTCGAACGGTCCGGCCACCACATTGCGCACCAAGACCCCGGGGGCCGCCTCCTGAACCGGCGGAACATTCGAGGAGGTGGCCCGGGTGAAGATCTCGACCTCGGTGCCGCGTCGGGCCAGCTGAATGGCGGTTTGCAGCACGTAGACGTTCATGCCGCCCGCATCACCGGTACCCGGTTGAGCAAGTGGTGAGGTGTGCACCGATAGCACGGCAATCCGATTGGGCCGTAGGTCCGGGCGTTGACTCACACTTCCATAGTGCACGGTGCATTGCCGAACTCAGACGCCGTATCCGAGCCAAGTGACGGCTGTCACAGCGTTTCGTGCGGCTTCTCATCCGCCGGTGCGACTATTCGCCCGGCTAGAGCACGGAACCAAGTCTGTTCGAGCCGGGCCCGCGGCGCCAGCGAATTTCGGACGGCTAATTCAGCTCGTCGATGAACGCGCCGACCTCGGCGACGAACCGGGCGCGATCCTCGATGAACAGCCCGTGCTGCGCGTCCTCCCAGAACGAGGCGCTGGCATCGGGCACGGCGTCGACGATGTAGCGGCCGTTCTCGATGGGCACCACCGGATCCTTGGTTCCGTGCAGGACCAGCACCGGAATATCGAGGGTGCGCAGCGTTTCGGTGTTGTCGACGGTGCGGTAGAACAGCGCCTTGCGCACCCGAGGCGGTGTGCACAGGCTCGCCCCGAACAGTCGCTGCGCATCGACACCCTTATCCGGGCCCGGCCCGGTATTGGCGTTGCCGAAGGCACCGAATGCGCGCACCGCACGTCCGGCGCTTTCGTCGAAGACGCCGGGCATGGCCTCCTGCATGGCCGAACCGGTCTCCGCGCCGGGCGCTCGGCCGATATTGGCCATCGAACCCGAGTAGATGACACCCGCGACCGCGCCGGTGCCGTACGCGGTCAGGTAATCGGTGAGCACGATGCCGCCGTAGGACCAGCCGAGCAGCACCGCCCCGGTTTCGACGCCCTCGGCCGCCAGCACCGCGGCGATATCGGCGGCCCAGTTCTTCGGATCGTCGTAGCCGGTCTCCGGTGCGTCGGAGTAGCCGTGACCACGCAGGTCGACGGCGATCACGCGGAAGCGCTCGGCCAGTTCGTCCGCGGCCGCACCCCAGCACTGCAGGTTGGCCGACCAACCGTGCACCAGCACCAGCGGCCTGCCCGCCGCCGGGCCGCTGACCCGATAGACGATGTTCGTTCCGTCCGCACTGACCGCATCCCGAATAGCCATGCCCCGAGGCTAGTAGCGCCCGAGCCCGGGGCGTGATCCGGGCAACAGCCGGGCTCGCCAGCAAATGTGGAGCGCGGCGACTGCATAGGATCGGCAATATGAGCATTCGCACCGCCGTCGTCACCGGAGCCAGCTCGGGAATCGGGGAAGCCACCGCCCGGGAACTCGCCAAGCAGGGTTATCACGTGTACGTCGGTGCGCGCAGGCTCGACCGACTGCAGGCCCTGGCCGACGAAATCGGCGGTACCGCACTCGAACTCGATGTGACCTCGGATGACTCCGTGCGCGCGTTCAACGATGCGATCGACGGCGCCGATGTGCTCGTCAACAATGCGGGCGGCGCGAAGGGCCTGGCCCCGGTGGCCGAGGCGGACCTGGACGACTGGCGCTGGATGTGGGAAACCAATGTGCTCGGCACGCTGCGGGTGACCAAGGCGCTGCTGCCGAAGCTGATCGCCTCCGGCGACGGCCTCATCGTCACCATCACCTCGGTCGCCGCCTTCGAGGCCTACGACAACGGCTCCGGCTACACCTCGGCAAAACATGCCCAGGCGGTGCTGCACCGCACACTGCGCGGCGAATTGCTCGGCCAGCCGGTGCGGCTCACCGAAATCGCGCCCGGCGCCGTCGAAACCGAATTCTCGCTGGTCCGCTTCGCCGGGGACGCGGAGCGCGCCGCGAAGGTCTACGAGGGCATCGACCCGCTGGTCGCCCAGGACATCGCCGAGATCATCGGGTTCGTCGCGTCGCGACCGTCACATGTGAACCTGGACCAGATCATCGTCAAGCCCCGTGACCAGGCCGGGCCGGGTCGCTTCGCGCGCCGCGGCTGACGGAATCGGCGATACTCCATCTGGATTCGAGCGGTCGCGATAGCTGTAAATTCGCCCCGATCGCTGGCGGCGGTTAGCATCGCGAGTTTGAAACACATATAGACCAGATTGGAGTTGTTCGGCTCATGCTCAAGGGTTTCAAAGATTTCCTGATGCGCGGGAACGTTATCGATCTTGCGGTCGCGGTGGTCATGGGCACCGCGTTCACCGCGGTCGTAACGGCGGTGACAAAGGGAATCATCAATCCATTACTCGCGGTCATGGGCAAGACCAATGAGTTGGGGCTCGGCATTCAGCTGGCCGCCGATAAACCCGCCACCTTCATCGCGGTCGGGCCGATCATCACCTCGCTCATCGACTTCGTCATGGTCGCCGCGGTCCTGTACTTCGTGCTGATGGTGCCGATGAAGACCCTGAAGAACCGGTTCGGCACCGCCAAGGTGGCCGAGCCGACCGAGGTCGAACTGCTCATCGAGATCCGGGATCTGCTGGCCAAACAGCAGGCGGATTCGATCATCGATGCCGAAACGTTCGGCAAGGACGGCTCGCTGGTCAAGGATGGCGCCGCCCGGTAATCACCTGGCGTCGAATACGATTCGCCCCCGCCACGATTGCGATCGTGCGGGGGCGAAATTTATCGGCTAGCGCGGCGGTCCCGGGGCCACCGGGGTAGCGGAAATGCTGGCACCGGAGGTTCCGTCCGAGGCGGACAGCGACTTCCACTGATTCCAATCGATGGTCCAGTCGTAGAGGTCACCGTCGGCGGCGGACAACTGGATCGAGGTGCCGGTCACCTCGACCGGATCGCCGTAGAGCGCGGTCGGGAAGAATGCCTGCGCGTCAGTGGGCGACAAATTGATGCACCCGTTGGTGACATTCGAGGAGCCCTGTGCCGAAACCGATTCCGGGTTGGCGTGGATGAATTCGCCATTGTTGGAGATGCGTACGGCCCAGCGTTCGCGAACGTTGCTGTAGAACGGCGGATTCGACATCAGGAAGTCTTCGTACTTCTCGGTGACCACGTGCACACCCGTACGGGTGACATTGCGTGCCTGATTGCCCTCGCCGTAGCTGACCGCGAAATCGAAGACGGTCTGTCCATCGCGCACCACCTGCATGCGGTGACTCGGCGCGCTCGCCTTGACGATCTGGCTGCGGCCGATGCGGAAATCCGAAGTGAGATCGGTGTATCCGTAGTTTCCGCCGCCGAGATCCAGGCCGTAGAGCTTGGCCGCGACGTGCACGGTGGTGCCGGGCACCCAGTAGTCCTTGGGCCGCCAGTGCACGCGGGAGCCGCCGTTCTCGTCGGGGAACCAGGCCCATGCGCCCTCGGTCGGCGGGGTGGTGGTGACCGTGAGCGCCTTCTCCACCGCGGCCTTGTTCTGCACGGATCCCTTGAACTGCAGGATGATCGGCGCGGCGATGCCGACGTCCTGGTTGTCGGCGATATTGAGCGTCGCGGGGAAGGTGTTCTTCGGCGCGAGCGTGGTGAAGGCGCCATCGATCGGAACCGGCTTGCGGTCGGCGCCGATCGCGGTGCCGGACCAGGTGTATTTGGCGTTGTAGCCGAGCGGTTCGGTGATCTGGTAGCTGCGCTTGTCCGGGGCGAGTTCACCGGTGACCTGCTTGCCATTGGCATTGGTCAGTGCGATCTGGTCGATGGTGCCGTTGGCGACGGTGACCGAGACCGGGGCGGTCGGGTTGACGTTCTTGGCATCGGCGGCCGGTGCCAGTGTGACCTTGGCGACCGGGGTGTTGTCTGCGGCGGCGTCGGCTTTGCCGCCTTTATCGGTCGTGCATCCGGCCACCAGCGCGACCACGACGAGCAGCACGGCGGAGACGGCGACGGCAGGTCTATGAATGCCTGGACGAATGCTCACCGCATCGAATTTACGCGGCGAGAACCGTTCGCTCGGCTAGCGAAGAGTGTGGTGTACGTTGCACCCGTTTAAAGGTCGACTCCGATGGGTACCGGCTCCGGTTCCAGCCGGATCCCGAACCGATCGGCCACCCCATCACGGACCGCGCGGGCCAGCGCGACCAGATCGGCGGCGGTCGCGGCACCGCGGTTGGTCAGCGCCAGCGTATGTTTCGTGGACAGCCGGGCCGGGGCGTCCGGCCCCGGGAAGCCCTTGGCGTAACCAGCCCGCTCGATGAGCCAGCCCGCGGAGAATTTCACACCCTCGGGCGCGGGATAGGTGGGGATAGTGACATCGCCCACATGAGCGGTGATGGCGGCCTTCACTTCGGCGACGCGGTTGTCCGCGATGACCGGATTGGTGAAGAACGAGCCAGCGCTCCAGGTGTCGTGATCGGCGGGGTCGAGCACCATGCCCTTGCCGGCCCGCAGCTTCAGCACCGCGGACCGGACCTGGTCGGCGGGACGGGTGTCACCGTTGGTCGCA
Organism: Nocardia sp. NPDC004604; assembly: GCF_040609795.1. Classification (NCBI taxonomy): domain Bacteria; kingdom Bacillati; phylum Actinomycetota; class Actinomycetes; order Mycobacteriales; family Nocardiaceae; genus Nocardia; species Nocardia sp. NPDC004604. The sequence goes on along the minus strand of NZ_JBEXLC010000042.1, from coordinate 36,486 downwards.
CCGAGTGCGTTGGCGAGTTCGCCGTAGCGCAGTGGTGCGCTCGATCCGTCGGGGTTGAGTGCGAACTCCACCGCGAGCACCACGGCGGTATCGCGGTGCTTGAGCGCGCTGGTGCGGTAGCCGAAGCCGAGTTCGGACGGGTCGACCCAGCGGATCTCACCACTCGCGCGATCCAGCAGCCGCACCCGGCGCAGCAGACTCTCGACCTCGACACCGTAGGCCCCGACATTCTGTACCGGCGTCGCACCGGCCGAGCCGGGAATGCCCGACAGACACTCGAGCCCGCCGAGCCCGGCCTCGACCGTGGCCGCGACCACGGTGTCCCAGTTCGCGCCCGCCTCCACGCGGACGCCGTCCGCATCGATCTCGACGCCGTCGTTGGCCACCCGAACCACGACGCCGTCGAAACCGTCGTCGCCGATCAGCAGGTTGGAGCCGCCCGCGAGCAGCAGCAGCGGAATGCCCGTCGCGTCCAGCGCGCGCACCGTCTCGACCAGCGCTTCGGTTGTCGCGCACTCGGCGACCGTCGCCGGACCGCCGACCCGCAGCGTGGTCAGGTCGGCCAGCCGGACCGATTCACGCATCCGCGCACCGCTATCGGTCAGCAGCTCGCGCAGTTGATCCGACGACACCACCCGTGAAGTTCGCACGCTCCAGACGGTAGCCTGTTCGACCATGGCTACACCGCTGGCGTACACGGCCCGCTACTCGTATCCGGTCGCCGTCGTGCGCGCGGCCTTCGCCGATGAGCAGTACTGGAAGGACCGCGTCGCCGAGGTGGGCGGCGACAATGCCCGGCTCGATTCGGTCACCGTCAGCGGCGACCAGGTCGAGGTCGAGATGGTGCAGTCCATCTCCGCCGAACTGCTGCCACCCGCGATCACCGCGGTGCGCCCCGGCGATCTGATCATCCCGCGCACCGAGAACTGGACCGCCGATTCGGCCACCTTCACCGCACGCGTCGAGGGTGCGCCCGCCGAGGTCCGCGGGACCATCACCCTCTCAGCCGACGGCTCCGGGTCGGTAGCTCAGACCAACGGCACCATCGAGGTGAAGGTCCCGCTGTTCGGCGGCAAGATCGAGGCCGCGATCGCCGAGCGGCTGACCGAACTGCTCGTATCCGAGGAAGAGTTCACCAACAACTGGCTCACCCAGCACTGAGTTCGACACTGCACCGCCGCGCCACCCATAACAGCGCGCTCGCCCCGAGCTTCGTCCGACAAACCCGCCCCCAGGGCCGAGCGCTCCCGAACCGCTCGCATCCAAGGAAGAGTCCACCAACAACTGGCTCACCCAGCACCGAGTTCGACACTGCACCGCCGCGCCACCCATAACGGCGTGCTCGCCCCGAGCTTCGTCCGACGAACCCGCCCCCAGGGCCGAGCGCGTCCCGAACCGCTCGCATCCAAGGAAGAGTCCACCAACAACTGGCTCACCCAGCACCGAGTTCGACGCCGGACCGCCGCGCCACCCATAACGGCGTGCTAGCCGCGAGCTTGGTCTGACGAGCTCGCCCCAGGGCCGAGCGCGTCCGGGGCAGACACCCACCAGCGGAATGATGCGAGTCCGGCGAGCAGTGCTCCGATGGCATTGACGAGGACATCGTCGACCGACGAGTGACGGCCGATGCTCGAGGCGAACTGCAGCATCTCCACCGCGCTCGACAGGCATGCGCCGACCAGCAGCAGTCGCCACGGGTCGGCGAACCACGCCCACCGTAGGGGCAGTAGCGAGCCGAGGGCGGCGAATACCAATAGGTTTCCGCCGAGCTGCTCGATGATGCGGTCGTCGCGCAGCTGATCGGTTAGATCGCGCAGCGGCACCGGATTCAGCGAGCGACCGCTGCCCGCCGGGGTGAGGAGCATCCACAGCCACGGCGCGGTGCCGACCACCATGCCCACCTCAGCGAGGGCGGTGCGCCATTCGCCGCGACGCCGCGCCAGCCACCACGCAACCAATCCGGCGAGCGGTAGTGCGGCCATCGACGCCAGTATCACCGCGCCCCACGCCGCCCACGTGCCGTTCATCCCACAAGTCTGGCCGGACAATGTGGCGATTCCGCGTGTCGCCGGTGTGGGGTTTGTGGCCAAGCCCCACAGTCAGCGCCGGGCGATGGGGCGGCAAGCGCTGCCGGTAACGTAGACGCTCATGGCTCGCCGACTGGACTATTCAGCCCGCTATCCGCTGCACACCACAAAAGAGCTGTACGCGGCGATGTCGACCCGTGAGTACTGGGAAGACCGGTGCGCGGAGCTGTCGAAGTACTCGCCGGGCAACGAGATCGCCAGCCTCGAGGTCAGCGACTCCGGCATCGATGTCGTGCTCAACCACATCCTGCCGCGCGAGATGCTGCCGGAGATCGCGCAGGCGGTGATGCGCAAGGACATGGTCATCACCCGCAAGGAGAGCTGGGGACCGTTCGACGAGAACGAGTCCGTCGGCAAGTTCTCGGCCTCCATTCCGGCCGGGCCGGGCAGCCTCGGCGGCACGATTCGGCTGTTCCCCACCGACACCGGCTGCACCGTGCGGTTCTCCTCCGAGGCCAAGGTGTTCATCCCGATGGCCGGCCCGCGGCTCGAACAGCTGATGCTGGTGAACCTGGTCGACCTGTTCCGCGGCGAGGCCGAACAGACCGTGAAGTGGCTGGAAGAGCAAAACCCGACCCATTGAAACCGGTCGGCACCATCACCAGGGGCACCACCGGTGTCAACCGACTTCGACGCAGCGACCGCTGGCTGATCCACGACGAGCTGATCGCCACGCGCCTGCGCGAGGCCGCCGATCCCCTGGTCATCGACCTCGGCTACGGCGCGAGTCCGTGGACCACGCTGGAGTTGGCGGCCCGACTGCGCACGGTCCGCCCCGATTTGCGGGTGGTCGGGCTGGAGATCGATCCGGAACGGGTGGTGCCCGGCCGCGACGGCGTCACCTTCGCCCGCGGCGGCTTCGAATTGGCCGGTCTGCGACCGCATCTGGTGCGCGCGTTCAATGTGCTGCGGCAATATCCGGAAGCGGCCGTGCCCGATGCGTGGGCCACCATCCTGTCCGGCCTTGCCGCGGACGGTCTGCTCGTCGACGGTACCTGCGATGAGCTGGGCCGCCGCTGCGCATGGGTGCTGCTCGACCGCACCGGACCGCTGTCACTGACCCTGGCCTGGGACCCCTTCACCGTCGAGCGCCCGTCCGATATCGCCGAGCGCCTGCCAAAGGCGTTGATCCACCGCAATATCCCCGGCGAACCAGTCCACACACTGCTGACTGCCGCCGACCGCGCCTGGGCGCGGGCCGCACCACTGGCACCGTTCGGCCCACGAGTCCGCTGGCGCACCGCCGCGGAATACCTACGCCAAGAGGGCTTCCCGGTGTGCAGCTATCGCCGCCGCATGCGCGACTGCGTACTCTCCGTGCCGTGGTCCACGGTCGCCCCAAATTAATCGCGCACCGAAATACCGGCCGGGCACGCACCGTATCGATCACACGCCGGTGAGGGCACGGCGCACTCGGGCCGCCGCCCGGGGCGGCAGACGCACACTCGCGGAACGGATTTCGTCGATATCACAACGGCGGATGGCGACCGCGTCGCCGACCACCTCGTCCAGCGCGGACTGTCCGATATCGGCCTCGGCCAGATCGAGCACCGTGCGCACGGGTGTCGTCACCAGAAACGGACCCGCGGATTCGAGATCGGCGGGGACCAGTGCGCGCCGCAGCACCACCAGCCTCGGCGTAACCGGCGGTCGGCCCGCGCCGACCGATAGGTGCAGAAATCGCGGACGTAGTCGCCCGAGTCCATGCAGATCCGCCGCGCTCTGATGGGATACCGCGGCGGCACCGTCGAACCAGGCGGCCCACATGGCGTATTCATCGAGCGGGCCAGCGGGCCAATCGGTCAGGCGCAATAGCCCCACCCCGGCCCGCGTCACCGATCCGTCGCCGAGTCCGGCGCGCACTCGCGCCTCACATCCGGTGCGCAAGACCTGTCTGGTGGTGAAGAACCCCGCGTGGCGCCCGGCCAATCGCCGCAGCACACGCCACCCGTGCTCGGCGGAATCGAGGGAGCGGCCCGCCGCGTCGCCAGCCATGTCGACCAGGCTACGCTCGAATCTTGTGTCACATGTCACAATCGAACCCCTCACCGCGCCCACAGAGCGAGCTCAGAAAAGTCCGGAAGAATCGAGCGCATGAGTACGAAGAGCCCATCCACCCTGAAGGTGAACCGGCGTGCCCTGGTGATCGCCCTAGTCGTGGTCGCGATTCTGCTCGCTACCGTGCTGGTCGGCGGGGAGGCGTATGCCAGACATCAAGTTTCGCGTTGCATCAGCACGCAATTCGAGAAGGATATGGGCTCGAAGATCGATGTGAGCTTCGGCCCCAAACCGATGCTGATCACCTGGATCGACGGCAAGGTCGGCCAGGTGAAGGTGGACAGCGCCGACACCAAATTCGGCCCCGCCGTCGGCATGGTGGTTCATGCCAGGTTCAACGATCTCGAGATCACCGATAGCGGCCGTACCGGCGGCACGATCGGCAGCTCCTCGGCCGATGTCACCTGGGGCAACGACGGCATCCGGGAGACCCTCGGCGGCCTGGTCAGCGGCGTATCGTCCTCCGCATCGACCGGAATGCTGACCCTGGATGTGCTCGGCGGGATCGCGCAGTTGCAGGTAAAGCCGCAGGTGAAGAATGGCGCCGTGGAGATCGAGACAATGTCGGCGGCACTGCTCGGCATCGGACTGCCGACCGATCTGGTGTCGGGCATCGTCGGCGTCTTCACGCAGAGTCTGCAGAGCTACCCGCTCGGCATGAAGGCCACCGAGATCAAGGTCACCGATAACGGCATCGCGGTGAAGTTGGCCGGCGGTCGCACCGAACTCCCCGCCGCCCAGGGCAATAACGTCAGCTGCTGAGGTATCCGGACAGCAATGCCGTTCGTCCCCTACGGAGTTCGCCAGGCCCGAACCCTGCCGCGCCGGATTCCCGCTCTCCGAGTAGCTCTGTCACGAGGTGCCATTGATGAATGAGCCTGGCAGGGAACACTCCGGGGAACTGAGCGCCCCCTGGCACGCTGTCCCGGTCGCGGAATTGGTGGCGGACACCACCTCGCCGCACCTTCTCGCCGGATCGGCCGACCCGAAGAGCGCCACCCCGGAGCTGAGGCGCTGGCCGACGTCATGTCCGAATGGGTGAACGCCTGACAGACAACCGAATTCGCGGACCGTGCTCAACGTGCACCGTTTTGTCCGATCCAGCAACTTCTGCCATGTCGGACCACCCGACACCACAACCCCATTCGCCGACTACGCGCGACGTGCACATTCCTGCCCGATCGAGCGATCACTGCGATGTCGGACCACCCAACACACAACCGCACCCGCCGACTGCACGTGCACATTCCTGCCCGATCCGGCGACTACCACCATGTTTGGGGCGAAAGGTGCACGCGGTATCGACGGATCGGGCGAGCGAGCTTCGGATCAGTCCGGGAAACCGTCGAGCACCGCACCGGATTTCGAGAGACCGAGTCGCGTGGCGCCCGCGGCGATCAGCTCCGCGGCGGCCTCGGAGGTGCGGATGCCGCCGCTGGCCTTCACGCCGAGCCGCCCGCCGACCGTCTCGGCCATCAACCGAACCGCGTGCACGCTCGCCCCACCGGCCGGGTGAAATCCTGTGGAGGTCTTCACAAAATCGGCACCGGCGCGCTCGGCGACCCGGCATACCTCGACGATCGCGGCGTCGGGCAGCGCCGCCGATTCGATGATCACCTTGAGTACCGCACGGTCACCCACGGCCTCACGCACCGTCACAATGTCGGAGAGCACCGCGGTGTAATCGCCTGCGAGCGCGGCACCGACGTCGATCACCATATCGACCTCGGCCGCGCCCTGTTCGACGGCGAGGCGCGCCTCGGCACCCTTGATCAGCGAATGGTGTTTCCCCGATGGGAATCCGGCGACGGTCGCGACCACCAACCCGGGCGCGCGCACCGGCAACATAGACGGCGATATGCAGATCGCGTACACGCCGAGTTCGCGTGCCTGCGCGACCAACGCGTCCACCTCGGCGTCCGTCGCCTCCGGCGCCAGTAACGTGTGGTCGATCATGGCGGCCACTTCGGCCCTGGTAAGCGACGCGGAATTTGCCACAGGGTGAGAGTCTGGCATACCGGTGGCGAATTCCATTGCGCGCCTCGGATGCATCGCGCACACTCGATAATGTCGGTGGAGCCGCTGCGACTGCCCTGCCGACAGCTGCGCAGCTGCGGATGGCCCAATTTTCGTTCAGGAGGAGACGACACCGTGCTGATCCGTCGCGAACGTGCCGACGATGCCACCGCGATCGCGGCCGTCCACCGCAGCGCCTTCGGACCGCATTACGCGAATGGCGATACCGATCGGCGGGAAATGGCCGAACTCACAGGTGAACTCGCCGATGTGGCCGATCCACCCGAAGTCGATCTCGTCACTCGGCTGCGCAGCGATTCCGGCTGGATCCCCACCCTCTCGATGGTCGCGGTGGAACACGATGCCGTAATCGGCCACGTCTGCCTCACCCGCGCCGGTGTAGGCCCGTTCCCTGTGCTCGCACTCGGCCCGATCGGCGTCCTAGCCGAACATCAGGGCCATGGCGTAGGCGCGGCCATGATGCACGCCGCCCTCGGCGCCGCGGACGCCCTCGACGAACCCCTCATCGGCCTACTCGGCAGCCTCGACTTCTACCCCCAATTCGGATTCGTCCCCGCCGCCCGCCTCAGCATCACCCCCGACACCCCCTCCTGGATCTCCCACTTCCAGATCCGCCCCCTCTCCGCCTACGACCCCCAGATCACCGGCGAATTCCACTACGCCGAACCATTTTACGACCTATAACAGCGCCCCCCAGCTTCCGCAATCACACTGAAGTCCAGCAACACAGATTCACCCCCCCTCACCCCACACCCCATCAACCCCTGCCCCAAGCGATGTTTCATGATCAGAATGCGCTGATGCAGGCAAACGCCGAGAGCCCTCTGCATCAGCGCATTCTCGCGAGAGGGCGTTGTGGGGGAGCTGGAGCGGAAGGGTGGAGGCGGTGCCGGGCGGGGTTCAGTGGGCGCCAGCGTTCCGGAGCCACAGGCGCATAACTTGGACCGTTCACCAACCGCGTCGGCGACACCTCTCGCATACCTAGTTCAAGATCACCATGCAATCACGCAGGCAAACGTCGAGAGCGACGCGGCATCAGCGCATTCTCGACGAAGCCAGCTTGGCTCGCGACATCGACGACGCGGCTTGCGTAGCTACTTCAAGACCATCATTCGATGGTGGGGCATGCGTCGAGAGTGGGGCTGGGGAGTGCATTTTGAGGGTTAGTCGTGGTGGAGCATGGTGTAGATGTAGGAGCGTTCGTGTTTGCGGGAGACCCAGGTGCCTTCGGGAGGTAGGGGGCCTTGGCCGGGGTTGTCGAAGGGGCGGCTGAGGACTTCGCCGGAGTCGGTGCAGATGGACCAGCCGAAGTCGGGGAGGCGGCGGCACCAGAGGTCGTGGTCGACTTGTTTGTAGGAGGGGTGGCCGTAGGCCCAGCCTTCGCGGACGAATTCGTAGGTCAGGCCATCGAGCTGTCGGACGAACTTCACACGCGTCACGGCCGCATCCTCACATCGGGCCCTCGAGCCGTACGCGGGCCACTCATGTTTATTATCCGGCGTCGGCGAGCACCGCGCGAGCAAACCTGTTGCGCGGGCGTCATGGGCGACCTGGGAGGATGAGGCCATGAGTTCCGCTCCACCCGCTCTGGACGACCGCCGCTTCGTGCTCACCCTCGGCTGCCCGGACCGTCCCGGCATCATTGCGAGGATCACCTCGTTCATCGCCGAATTCGGCGGGTCCATTGTGGAGGCCGGTTATCACTCCGTGCCGGGAGCGTCCGGCCCGGAGGCGGCAGCTCGTGTCGGCCAGGGAGCGCCGCGGGATACCGCCGCCGATACCGGCTGGTTCTTCACCCGTCAGGCGATCAAGGCGTCGACGGTGCCGTTCGGCATTGCGGAACTGCGTGACCGCTTCGCGGGCGTGGCGGCCGACTTCGGCCCGGAGACGGAGTGGCAGCTGCTCGACTCCGGTGAACGCCGCCGCGCCGTTCTGCTGGTCAGCAAGGACGGCCACTGCCTGCACGACCTGCTGGGCCGCGCCACCAGCGGCGAACTGCCCGCCACCATCGAAGCGGTGATCGGCAACCACCCGGATCTCGCCGGTATGACCGAAGCACACGGCGTCAAGTTCCACCACGTGCCCTTCCCCAAGGATCCGGCCGAACGCGGCCCCGCCTTCGACGAGGTCCGCGCCCTGGTCGACGCCCACGACCCGCACGCCGTCGTCTTGGCCCGCTTCATGCAGGTGCTGCCCGCCGAACTCTGCGAACACTGGGCGGGCAAGGCGATCAATATCCACCACAGCTTCCTGCCCTCGTTCGTCGGCGCCCGCCCGTATCACCAGGCCTTCGCACGCGGCGTCAAGCTGATCGGCGCGACCTGCCATTACGTCACCGCCGAACTCGACGCGGGCCCGATCATCGAACAGGACGTCATCCGCATCGACCACGCCGACGAAGTCCGCGATATGGTCCGCCAGGGTCGCGATATCGAACGAGTGGTCCTGGCCCGCGGCCTCCGCTGGCACCTGGAGGGCCGAGTCCTGGTCCACGGCCGCCGCACCGTCGTCTTCTCCTGACCCACCGAAATCGGCTCGATACGCCGACGACCATATGATTCGCCTCGACAAGTAAGCGCTCGACAACGCGACAGCCGGTCGAGCTGGCTGGCGACTGCGGGCTCACCTGCCCGCAATCAGGCAGCTGGACAACAGCTTCCAGCCTGCTCATCTGTCTAATGTTGCGCCGCAGCAGAACTCGAGCAGCGGCACCCGGCCACAGGCGGTCGACCGAGCAGCATACGGCGGCTTGTCCCCGCAGCTTTTGGCGTGGTCGCCCGCCTGCGGTCGCGCCGCAGGCGGCGATCGATCAGCGGCATCCGGTGGGCAGGGGCGTGCGGTGGCTCAGCTGACGGCTGCGGCGGGCTGGTGGACGGACTCGAGGATCAGTGCTAGTTCCTCGTTGAAGCGATCGAACATCTCGGCATTGCCGAGGTGGCCCTGGGGTAGGACCTCGTATTTGACCAGACTGCCGGTTTCGCTGAGCATCTCGGCGATTCGTTCTGAATGCACCGGCGGTGTCATGTCGTCGAACTCGCCTGCCAGGATCGTTGTCGGCACAGTGAGATTGCGTGCGGATTCGCCGAGATCCAGTTCGGCGAGCAGGATTCCGAATTTCGCACGTACTCGGGCGGGGCAGGAGCGGACGATGGCGAGGCTGTAGTCGACCACGTCACCGGCCGAGCGCGGGCTCATGATCTGCCGGGTGAAGGCCCACTTCACGGGGGCGATCGGCGGGAAGACGATCGGTGTGCCCAGGCCGAGGCGGCCGATGAAGTGCGGCAATGGGATTCGCAGGTGCAGCAGCGGGAGCGGCGTATTGAACAGCGGTACGACGGTAGTCTCGGCGACCAGCTGCCCCGGTGCGGTGTTGGTCAGCAGTACCGCGCTGGCCTGCTTCGCGACCCGGTCGGGATAGCGTCCGGCCCATGCCTGCAGCGTCATGCCGCCCAGGCTGTGGCCGACCAGCACGGCCCGTTCGCCGGGGTGCAGGGTCGCATCGAGCACGGCGGCCAGATCGTCGGCGAGCAGATCGGTGGTCAGTGGACTGGAACCCAGTTCGCTCTCGCCGTGGCCACGCACGTCATAGGCGATGACGCGGTATTCCCCGGCGAACGCGTTGATCTGCGCGTTCCAGTATTCGATGGCGCAGGTCCAGCCGTGCACCAGCACGATCGCCGGAGCATGGGCCGGTCCGTAGGCGTGCACCCGCAGCCGCGCACCATCGCGAGTGACCACGGGAACGACCTCGTACGGCGCCGTCGGCGGGTTCAGCGCCGCGATCGCATAGGTACGCGACCGCAGGTCGGCGCGGTGTGTACGGACCAGCCCCCGGACCTGACCAGGGAAGTCCCTACCTGCAGGCACCATTGCACGCATCGGACACTCCTTTGTGTAACTGTCAGAAACAGTAACCCGGAGTGCTAGCTAGTGCAAGCACCAAAAGTTATCCGGCGTTCCGCCGTCGGCGAGAAGCGAGCGCAACCGCCACACCCAATCCCCCGATGCGCACCAGCCACTCGAGGGGACCGACCGCACACGACTACAACAGGCGCGGCACGCGCTGAACCCCTCCAACTTCAGCCGCATCGACCAAATCGGTACCGGTCACGATGATGACCCGCGCAACGGCCGCACCCTCGCAATCACCCCAACGAGCAACGACCCCTGACCACCCAAAAAGCACCCACCAAACGCAACCACGACGAGCGCGGCCCGCGGAATCTCGTTTGCTTTGGGCACAGCCGAGTAGATGCCGGTCGCCACGACAGAGGCAGCGCGACGGTCACACTCACTCGATCACCCCAGCAAGCAAACGGCCCAAGGCCATCCAAGGGGGTACCCGGCCCAAATCATGGCGGTCACGCTGATTCAGAGGGGACGACGGCCGCATCCATCACCCCGATAAGCAACTCCCTGCGACCCGGCCGAAGCGCCCCGCCCCACTACCTGCGCAGCGCACGCTGAATCCCATCCACTCATCGGCGACATCGTTCGAGCAGACAACACTCACGACGATGAGGACACGCCCGATCATCCCCGGGCCAGGGGCACCGCTACCAGCGCGGCCCGCGCTGAATCTCATCCACCTTCGGTCGCACGTCCGCCAGATACACGCCGGTGGCGATGATGGAGACCAAGGCGAGCAAGCTGGTGACGCTGAGGGAGAGGAGCAGGAACAGGAGAGCTGCGCCGAGGATTGCTATCCAGATCGGTTTTGTCAGCTTGTCCACTGCTGTGAAGGCGTCGGGGCGTTGGCGGATGGCGTGGATCAGCGCGAAGATTGTCGCGCCGAGCGCCAAGAGCCGCAGCCCGTCCAAGATCCAGCTGGCCAATCCGTGCGCTGTGTCCACCAGCCCATCATAGAAGCAACGGCCCCGCACACGCCGGGTGTGCGGGGCCGTCGGGGCGGAATATGAAGGGCGTCAGGCCTTCTTGGGGGCCGCCTTCTTGGCCGGAGCCTTCTTGGCGGCGACCTTCTTGGCCGGAGCCTTCTTGGCGACACCGTCGGTGGCGGGCTCGGTCTCGGTGGTCACCTCGACGACCTCGGCCTCGACGACCGGGGCGGCCGCTTCCTCGACCTCGTCCTTGGCCGGACGGCCGATCAGCTCGTTGACCTTGGCGAGCGCATCCTCGGCGCGGGTGGCCGCATCCTTGTAGAGGGTCTCGACCCGCTCGATCTGATCCTCGACCAGATGGTTGGCGCGCAGCCGATCGACGGTCTCCTCGCCGCGCACGGCCAGGTCCGCGTACAGGTCCAGGACCTGGTTGTAGTACTTCTCGGCGAGCGCCCGCAGCTCCTCCGGGGTGAACTTCTCGCGCAGTTCGGCCAGGTCCTCCGGCAGCTCGGAGGGCAGCCCGGACAGCCGCTCGCGCAGCGACTCGAACTGGGCACGCACATCGGCGGGCACATTGACGAAGCGCTCACGGGCCTCTTCGACCCGGCCGCTGACATCGGTGGAGGCAGCGCGCTCGCGCACCTGGGTGACGGCGTCGACAAACGCGGTGTACACCGCGTCACCGGCGCCGACGGTTGCGAACAGTGGCTTGATACTCGAGTTTTCGGTCATTCTTCGTTCTCCTGGCGTGGCGGAGTAGGTGTTGTGCTCGGAACGTCGCTGTCCCATTCAGTCCCCCCTGGTTCGCTTCCTCCGTTTTCCCGGCGAAACGATTCATAGATGTCCAGCAGCACCTGCTTCTGCCGTTCGCTGATCCACGTATCGGCAAGCAGGGCATCCCGGACCGGACTGTGCGGCCGCTGCTCGAGATAGCCAGCCCGTACGTACAACACCTCCGAAGAGACCCGCAGTGCCTTGGCGATCTGCGCGAGTACTTCGGCGGACGGATTGCGCAATCCGCGCTCGATCTGGCTGAGGTATGGATTACTCACTCCCGCCAGGGCGGCGAGCTGACGCAACGAGACTTGCGCGGCTTCTCGCTGTGCCCTGATGAAACCTCCGATGTCGTGCGCCGCATTCGCGACACGCGCCGCCTTTTCGCCGACGCCGCCGGATCTCTCCTGCGATTCGTCGGTGTACTCGGCGGAACCTTCGGGCTGGTCTGCCATCACTCACCTTCTGGCGGTTGTACGTTTCCAATTCTAAAGCAGAGTGCTAACTATTGCAAGCACTCTGTTAGCACCTTTCCAGCAAACATTCGGCGTGCTATGGTCAGCCGCCGAACAGCACCTGAGAAATCGCGTAGATCGCCAGCCCCGCCAGTGATCCCACGACCGTGCCGTTGATGCGAATGAATTGCAGATCTCGCCCGACCTGCACTTCGATCTTCTTGCTCGCCTCCTCGGCATCCCACCGGGCAACAGTATCGGTCACCAGCGTGGTGATCTCCGCGGCATAGTTTTCCACCAGATACCGTGCGCCGCGGTCGATCCACCCGTCGACTTTGGCCCGCATCTCGGCGTCGTCGCGCAACCGCTCGCCGAGCTGCTGCACGTTCTCGGCCACCTTGCGCCGCAGCGTGGAGTCGGGATCATCGGCTGATTCCAGGATCAGCCGCTTGGCCGCGCGCCACGTCGCCTCGGCCATTCCGGTGATCTCCTCGCGACCCATGATCTGCGCCTTGATCCGTTCGGCCTTTTTGATCATCGCGTCGTCGTGTTGCAGGTCGTAGGCGAATTCCTCGAGGAACCGATTCGCCGCGAGCCGGACCTCGTGTTCCGGATCGGCCCGCACCTTCCAGGTGAACTCGACCAGCTCCCGATAGATCTTTTCTGAAAGCAGAATGTTTACGAATTTCGGAGCCCATTGCGGCGCGTCCCGCAAAACGATCCGGTCGATCGTCTCCTGCGAGCTGAGCGCCCACTGGTGCGCGCGCTCGGCGAGCATGTCCAGCAGCGGCAGCTGCCGATTGTCGGCCAGCAGTTCGGCGAGCACCCGGCCGATCGGCGGACCCCACAGCGGTTCGGCGATCCGCTTGACGATGGTGTTGTCGATGACCTGCTCGACGTCCTCGTCCCGCAGCACCCCGACCACCGCGCGCAGGATCGTCGAACTCTCCTGGGCCACCCGGCCCGCATGTCCGGGATCGGCCATCCAGCGCCCGACCCGCCAGGAGATCTGCGCCGAATTCACCTTCGCCGAAACCACGTCCGGGGCAAGGAAATTCGAGCCGACAAAGGAGCCGAGGCTGGCGCCGAGCTGATCCTTCTTCTTCTTGATGATCGCGGTGTGCGGGATCGGCAGGCCCAGCGGATGCCGGAACAGCGCGGTTACCGCGAACCAGTCGGCGAGTGCGCCGACCATGCCCGCCTCGGACGCGGCCCGCAGGTAGCCGACCCAATCGCCGCCCGACCCGCGCGATTCCAGCCACCGGCAGAACAGATAGATCGCCGTCGCGAACGCCAACAAGCCGGTGGCCAGCGCCTTCATCTTGAACAGGTCGCGGCGCTTGCCCTCGTCGTCGACGAAGGCCGCGAAACTGGTCGGCCGCGCTGGCGCGTCGAGCACCGCGGTATTGGAGCCGGGCCCTTCGCTGGCCCGCCCGTCACCCACCGCTGCCCGCGCCGTGCGGTCTTCGGCCGATTGCGCCGGTCCGGCCGCCACCACCTCCACGCCCGTCGTTCGCGCTGTTGTGTTGCCGGGAGCTCTCTCCATGACACCCATTCTGCTGCGTGTCGCGGACTGACCTCCGGCCCGATCGCAAGCGACATGCAACCGACACCGAGCGGTCGGATTGTGTGCAACCTGTCGCAACCACTACCCAAACGCGCATGTTGGTCGTTGCCTGGACCTAAGCTGGTGGTTCCAGGATGCCGAACAACCGAGGGAGTCACGCTGTCCACCGAAGACCTTGTCGATGTCGGCGAGCTCGCCGAACGACCGGCAGCGGTGCGCACCGGCCGGACGGACGGTCGCAAGCGCCGATGGCGACAGCACAAGATCGACCGCCGCGAAGAGCTGGTCGACGGCACCCTCGCGGCTATCCGCACGCGCGGCAGCAATGCGGGCATGGACGAGATCGCCGCGGAGATCGGCGTCTCCAAGACCGTGCTGTATCGGTACTTCTCCGATAAGAACGACCTGGTCCACGCGACCATGCAGCGATTCATCGAGACCACCCTGATGCCGCGGGTGTACGAGGCGATCAGCCTCGACGCCGACGAGTACCACCTGGTGCGTTCGGCGCTGGCCGCCTATGTGGGCACGGTCGACGAGGACCCCGAGGTCTACCGGTTCATCATGGGCAACGGCTCGACCGATCAGTCCTCACTCGCCGAATTCGAGAAGCTCTTCGCCGACGTCGTCACCACGGTCATCATCGATCGCAGCGCCGAGCACGGCTTCGCGACCGAAGGTGCGCTGCTGTGGTCGTATGTGCTGGTCGGCGGCATCCAGTTGGCTACGCACTGGTGGACAACGGATAAGGCGATGTCGCGCGAAGAGGTCATCGACTATCTGACCATGATGGCCTGGAGCGCCATCGAGGGAATGGCGCGCGCCGGTGGTTCCCGCGAGATCTTCAACGCGCAGCCGCACATCCTGCCCAAGCCGCCGCAGACCGGTGCCTGACCGCTAGCTGGCGGTCGCCGACCTGATCAATTGCCCGACTTCGAGCCGCTAACAGGCCGCTAGCTGGGGCGCTAGCTGAAATAGTGACGGCGGTCTCGACATTGCCGCATCGTTGGCTACTCTGAAGCCCGAGCGGTGCATGGGTGTCCCACATCACCGCCCTCGCGTCGGCACCAATGGAGGTCCCTCGATGGCGAAGCAAGTGCCGACTTCTCGGCTTGCTCGTGGCACCAAACTGGGTGCGGTGGCAGCCAGTTCGGTCATCCGAACCCAGCGCACGCGGCTATCGATGCGGGGCAGATCGGCGGCCGTGCGCGCGAAGATGGCCGAGGAATCGATGATCCGCACCACCGAACAGGTGGTCATGGTCCTGGGGACCATGAAGGGCGTGGCAATGAAGCTGGGCCAGATGATGTCGGTACTCGATCTCGACCTGGTGCCCGAGAGTCATCGGGAGCGCTTCCAGAAGCGACTGGCCGTGCTACGCAATGCGGCGCCGACGGTGTCGTTCGAATCGATGCGGCAGGTGATCGAGGAGGATTTCGGCCAACCGCTGGATGCGGTCTTCGCCGAATTCGAGCCGGAGCCCATTGCCGCGGCCTCCATCGGGCAGGTGTATCTCGGGCGACTGCGCGACGGACGCCAGGTCGCGGTGAAGGTGCAGTATCCGGGCATCGACGCCGCGGTGCGCGCGGATCTGAAGAATCTGGCCATGTTCCGGCGCGTGCTGCAATCGGCGATGCCGTGGGTGACCCCCGCCGTACTCGACGAGTTGCGGCTGAATATGGAGAGCGAACTCGACTACCACGCCGAGGCCGATACCCAATTGCAGATCGCCGAGCTCTATGCCGGACATCCGTTCATCATGGTGCCGCGCTCACTGCCCGAACTCAGCACGACGCGGGTGCTGGTCAGTGAATATGTGGCGGGCAAGGGATTCGAGGAGATCCGCCAGCTGCCCGCGGCCGAGCGCAATCGGATCGGCGAGATCATCTACCGGTTCTATGTCGGTTCGCTGTTCGGTTTCAATGAGTTCTGCGGCGACCCGCATCCCGGAAATGTGCTGCTGGCCGATGACGGCCGGGTCGGCTTCCTCGACTTCGGTCTGTTCAATCGGATGGATCCCGAACATGTGCGATTCGAGACGATCTGCCTGCGCGCGGCGGCCGAGGATCGCGCGGAAGACCTGCGGCAGTTGATGATCGAGCGCGGTGTGATCGACTCGCCCGAGGAGATCGGTGCCGAGGAATGCCTGGAATATGTGCTCGCGGCCTCGGAATGGTGTCTGGTCGATGAGGAGCTGACCATCACACCGGAGCTGGCCAGCGGTGCGTTTCTGCTGGCGGTGGATCCGCGGGCCAGTGAGTTCGCCGGAATGAAACAGCAGAATCTGCCGCCGGAGCACCTGTTCTCGCGCCGCGCCGACTTCCTCACCTTCGGCATGCTCGGCCAGCTCGAATGCACTGCGAACTGGCACAAGATCGCCCGCGAATGGCTCTACGACGAACCGCCGGTCACCGAATTGGGTAAGGCGCACCGCGAATGGCTGGTCGAGCATCGGCCGACGCCGACCAAAAAGCCGCGGCCGCGCGCGAAGAAGTCCACCGCGCGCGGTTCCGGCGCGCAATAAGGTCCACGACAGCAGCTATCGAACGGAAGACCATGACAGACAACCGAGAATTCGACCTAGTGCTGTTCGGCGCAACAGGTTTCGTCGGCAAGCTCACCGCACAGTATCTGCTCGGCGCGGCGCCCGCCGAGGCGCGCATCGCGCTGGCGGGGCGCTCGCTCGACAAATTGACCACCGTCCGTGACGAACTCGGCCCGGCCGCGGCGAATTGGGGTCTGGTCGTTGCGGATTCGACCGATCAGGCCGCACTCGACGCATTGGCCGCACAGACCACCGTCGTGGTGACCACCGTCGGCCCGTACCTGCGCTACGGCCTGCCGCTGGTGGCCGCGTGCGCCAAGGCCGGTACCCACTACGCCGACCTCACCGGTGAGCCACTGTTCATCCGCGACGCGATCGACAAGTACCACGAGCAGGCCGTGGAAACCGGTGCGAAGATCGTGAATTCCTGTGGCTACGACTCGATTCCCTCCGATCTGAGCGTGTACCAGCTGTACCGGCGCACGGTCGCGGACAACACCGGCGAGCTCGAGGACACCACCCTGATCGCATCGCTGAAGGGCGGGGTCAGCGGCGGCACCATCGACTCGGGCCGAGCCATGATGGAGGCCATCGCCGCCGACCCGGCGAAGGGTTCGGTAATGAGCCACCCGTACTCGCTGAGTCCGGACAAGTCGATGGAACCCGATGTGGGCCGCCAGACCGATCAGGCGCTGCAGCGCGCGAGCACCATCGATCCGAGTCTGGACGGCTGGGTCGGCACCTTCGTCATGGCCGCGCACAACACCAAGATCGTGCGCCGCACCAACGGTCTGCTCGGCTGGGTCTACGGCAAGCACTTCCGCTACCGCGAGGTGATGAATGCGGGCAAGTCGGCCACCGCGCCGCTGGTGGCCGCCGGAATGGCGGGCGGCATTGTCGCGACGATGGCCGCGGGCGCGGTACTGTCGCGAGTCGCGGTGGGGCGCAAGCTGCTCGACCGAATCGTGCCGAAGCCGGGTACCGGGCCGAGCGAGCAGGCGCGCACCAGTGGGTGGTTCACGATGAAGACCTACGCGCGTACTTCCTCGGGTGCAAAATATGTCGCCACCTTCTCCGGCACCGGCGATCCCGGATACCAGGCAACCGCGGTAATGCTCGGCCAGGCCGGACTGTGCCTGGCCTTCGATGGTGCGAAGCTGTCCGAGTTGGCTGGCATCCTCACCCCCGCCGCGGCAATGGGCGATGCGCTCACCGATCGGTTGCGGGCGGCGGGGATGACCATCGAGGTCGAGCGCATGTGAGCCTGGCACGCCCCACCATGAACGCCACTCGTCCGCGTAGTCGTCGCTGACTCGCGGACGGGTGGGTGGACCACCTCGCGGCCCGTACGGCCGATACCGCGGCGGGGCAGGGTAATTGGAGATCGTGCGCCACATCACAATGGCGCGCGGCCGGGGCCGGGGCCAAGCCAGGTACACAGGTCCCTACCGAGCGGTAAAGTGCCGACCGAGTGCGGTGGGTGGACCGAGCGAAGGGGGCGACCCAGATGGCGGTACCTGATACCGGGCAGCGGATGGCCAGACGGCTATACGCCGCCGCCACCGGGACCAGCGGCGGCGAACCCTTCGAATTGGCGGCGGATGTCGCCGAAAACCTCGCCGCCGCATGCGACAAACTCGTCGACGATCTGCAAAAAGCCACCGCCAACGGACATTTCGTGACCGAGGTCAACGGCTTTCCCGACCTACCGACCGGACGCGGTCTGGCAAGGGGCTTCGCCGACAAAGGCACCCAATTCCTCGACACGATTACCGCATTCCTGGAAACCGCCCTGCTGTACAAGGCCGCCTACCTGGCCGCGGGCAAGCGATTCGAGGATGCCGAGGCCGCCAATCGCGCCGCACTGCAACTGATCACCGACTACCTGGAGTCGGGCGATCAGGTCGGCGACGGAAGTCACTGAGCCATGGCAGATTCCGCAACCAAGGCCACCGCCGACGCCATCCGGGCCCAGCAGCGCGCCCTCGCCGACTCCGCCGGATCGGCAAGCGGCGGAACCGATCCCGCCTACGCACCCGAGCGCGAACTGTTCGGCGCCTATACCCATCAGGAGATCTGGGATCTGGTGCACGAGGTCATCGATCCCGTCGCGCTCGGCCGGATCGCCGATGCCTGGCGCGCCAATGCCACCGCGGTCGCCGAGGCGTTTCAAGCGTTTTCCGATGCGACCAACCGTGAATTCGCGCACTGGACCGGCCGTTCGGCCGACGCCGCTCTGCGCGCCACCCGCGAATTCGTCCGCGCCGGCGCCGAGACCCATGACGTCTGCCGCGCGGTGCAGCGCCTGATGGAACTCAATTCCGATGCGGCACAGGTCATCCGATCGGCGATTGCGCCGCCGTCGCAGTATCGTGCACTGGAAGATCCGGCCGCCGAAGCCATTCACGGCGGACAACGCAGGATGGACCACGACATGGCCGCTGCTACGGCGCAGGCCGATGTCCAGGACACGATGACCTATGTCTACAGCCCGACCATGCCCGCCTCCGGCGATCGTGTCCCCCGGTTCACCCCACCACCAAACGGTCCACAGATCGCGCGGCCGAACCCCGGCGGTGGGGGCGGCGCACGGTGAAGTGGATATTCACCCCGGACGAGTTCACGCACGTCTGGGAAAGCGAAACGAGCCTCGACCGCCGTCCCTATCCGGTCAATCTGGCGCCTGCCGCCACGGTCCGCACCGAATCCGAGCACACCGCCCTGCGCCTGCATCAGCGCTTCGCCCGCCAGGCCGACGTGGATCTGGCCGCCGCGCTGATGCTGTGCGCGCGCACCGATGCCACCACGATCACCATCTCCGGTGAATCGGGCGGCAAGCGGATCCTGGTGTTCGCCGCGGTGGTGCACAACCACGCGGGCATCCTGGTCGCCGATATCGACAAGGTGACGGTGCGCATGTGCCACGCCCGCAGCCTGGGCAAACAGCTGATCGAGATCATCGGCTCGGCCCAGCCCGGCAAGCTGGCACCGATGCGGGAACCGCAGGACGCGGTGCTGAACTCCGACGGCGACGCGGCCGCGAGCAACGGCCATCGCCGCGCCGCCCGATTCCGCCAGACCCTGCGAAAACCGGTGGACGGTCGCGGATTCATCACCGTGACCGTGGAACCCGAGAACCCGATGTCGCCACCCACTCGCCACCGCAGCTGGCTCGACTTCACCGGCGACGGACGCTATCTGCTCACCACCTCGCACGATCTGGCCCTGGCCCCGGTGACCGACGAGGAATTCGCCGACCAATTGCTTCGCTTGGCCCAGATCCGCTGAGCGCGCCATACGATATTCGAATGGCGAAGAAATGGTCTCTGCCGCCCATCGAGGCCCTGCGGGCCGACGGTTTACGCATCGCTGATCTCGACACCTCCGGCACGCCCGGATACAAAGGCGATAAGGCACAGGGCCTGGAACTGCTGACCGAACGCACCGCGGTACTGGGGGATCTGCAGGAAAAGCTCTACGCCAGCGGCCGTTCCGGCGATACCCGCAGTGTGCTGCTCGTACTGCAGGGCATGGATACCGCGGGCAAGGGCGGCATCGTCCGCCATGTCATCGGTTCGGTGGATCCCCAGGGCGTCGACCATGCCTCATTCGGGGTGCCGACCGAGGAAGAGAAGCGCCACCATTACCTCTGGCGTATCCGCAAGGCACTGCCGCGTGGCGGACAGCTCGGTGTCTTCGACCGCTCACACTATGAGGACGTGCTGGTCGTACGGGTGCACAACCTGGTGCCGCCGGAGGTCTGGGAGCCGCGCTACGACGAGATCAACGCCTTCGAGCGGGAACTGCTCGACGAGGGCACCACGCTGGTGAAGGTCGCCATGTTCGTCTCCCTCGACGTGCAGAAGGAGCGGCTGCGCGAACGCCTGGAGCGACCGGACAAGTACTGGAAGTTCAACCCCGCCGATATCGATGAGCGCGGCTACTGGCCCGCCTACCAAGAGGCCTACCAGGTGATGCTGGACCGCACCTCGACCGACTACGCCCCCTGGCACGTCATCCCGGCCGACCGCAAATGGTTCTCCCGCCTCGCAGTCACCGAATTGCTCATCGATGCACTGGACCGGCTCAAGCTCGACTGGCCCCCGGCGCTATTCGATGTCCAGGAGCAGCAACTGCGCCTAGAACAAGCCTGAGCACGCGTTCTGCCGGGGCCAAGGTTCCTCTCAGGTTGACCACGGATGATGTGGGCCGTGCCCGTCCACGCCTTGGGTGAGTTCCGGATCTACCATCGTGGCGGCAGAGAACCGGCAGGCAAGCGAAAGGCGTGGTGAACGCACGGTGAGCAATAAACCGGGTGGTAAGAAGAATCCGCTCTTGGCGGCGGAGCGCGCCGACCGCAACCGCAAGATCCTCATCCAGGTGGGTGTGGCCGTCGTGCTGATCGGGCTGATCGCCGCGATCGGCATCGGTATCGCGGTAAAGAACTCCAAGAAGAACGATTTGGGCGCCACCCCGTCCATCGCAGCCACCGCCGCCCAACTGCTCAACGGCGGCACCGCGACGATCACCGATAACGGCGCGATCCGCATCGGCAAGCCGGATGCGAAGGTCACCATCCGCGTCGTCGCCGACCTGCAGTGCCCGGCCTGCAAGGCCTTCGAGGCGGCCAATTCTCAGGTGATCAAGGACGCCGTCGACAAAGGCACCGCCGTCGTCGAGTACAACGTGATCTCCTTCCTCGACAAGGCCTCCACCACCAAGTACTCCTCGCGCGCGGCCAATGCGTCCTACTGTGTCGCCCAGACGGATCCGTCGAAGTACCTCGGCTGGCTGACCACCATGTTCGAAAAGCAGCCCGCCGAGGGCGGCACCGGTCTGACCGACGATCAGCTGATCGAGATCGCGACGGGCGCTGGCTACACCGATGCATCGGTGGCGCAGTGCATCAAGGACAACAGCTACAACAAGTACATCGAGGCCAAGACCAACGATGTGATGAAGAGCGGAATCCAGTCGACCCCGTCGGTCTTCGTCAATGGCAAGCAGATCCAGTCCAGCCAAGAGCTGATGACCCTCGGTGGCCTCGCACCCGCGATCGCCGCCGCAGCCGGCCAGTGAACGACACCTCCGCCAGATCCGCCTGGGTGCTGCTGATCGGCGGGCTGGCTGGCTGGCTCGCCTCGGTCACCCTGACCATCGAGCGGTTCAAGCTGTTCACCGATCCCGGCTACACCCCCTCGTGCAGCATCAATCCGGTTCTGTCCTGCGGGAATGTGATGACCACCGAGCAGGCCGCCCGGTTCGGATTCCCCAATCCGATCATCGGCATCGTCGGCTTCTCGGTGGTGGTCACCCTCGCGGTACTCGCCGTCTCCGGGGTGCGTTTTCCGCGCTGGATCTGGGGCGGGCTGTGGGTGGGGACCGTGCTCGGCACGATCTTCATCTGCTGGCTGATCTTCCAGAGCCTGTACCGGATCGGCGCGCTGTGCCCGTACTGCATGGTGGTGTGGGCGATCATCACCCCGCTGCTGGCGGTGGCGACCGAACAGGTGTGGGGTGGTTCGCGCGGCCCGCTCAGGGTGGTTGTCGAATGGCGCTGGACTTTTGTGGCGATGTTCTACGCGGTGGTGCTGCTGCTGGTCTTCCTCAAGTTCCAGGATTACTGGCTGTCGCTGGTCTAGGCGAGATCAGTTCGGTGTGCCCAGCGCGAGCACCACGCTGACCGTCCGGTGCGCACCACCCACACCGGTGACGCCGAGCAGCACGGTGTCATCCGGCTTGTGCACATTCATGGCGGCCCGCAACGCCTTCGCATTGGTGATGTCACGGCCGTCGATCGAGGTGATCACATCCCCGTCGATGAGTCCTGCCGCATATGCCGGTAAGCCGTACAGCGCGACATCGACCCGGGCCCCACTGGGTTTCGCATCCGAGATCAGCACGCCGAGCGTCGCCGTCGGCCCGATGTGCACCGTCTCGGTGGGTGTACCGGAACGAATCTGGTACACCACCCGCATGGCCGTATCGATCGGCACCGCATAGCCGTTCGGTGTGCGTCCGACCTCACGCGCGGTCTCCCCCGATGCGGCGGTGATGACGCCGACCACCGTGCCACCGGGATCGGCGAGCGCACCACCGGACTGTCCCGCAGTGACGGGCGCGGCGATCTCGACCATTCCGGTCAGCGACTTGCGGGTCAGATCCGAGGTGTTGAGCGCGACGATCGTGCTGCTCAGATCGGTGATATCGCCCTGGACCGAGGTCGGGGTGCCGCCGGTGCCGCCCGCATTTCCAATGGCCAGCACCTGCTCGTGTATGCGCAGATCGGCGGAGTTGCCGACGCGCGCGATCATCAGCTCGGCCGCGCCCGAAAGTTCCAGCAGCGCGATATCCGCGCTGGAGTCGTAGCCGAGCACCCTCGCGTCGTAGACGGTGCCGTTGCCGACATCGGTGACGGTCACCGTATCGGCGCCCTTCACCACGTGATGGCTGGTCAGCACCTGGCCGTCGGTGGTGAGCACGATCCCGGATCCGGCCGCACCGAGCCCGAACGGGCGCGAGGAGGTGCTGATATTCACGAGTGCCGGTTGCACGGCCTGCGCGACCGCCGCCGGATCCAGCGGTGGCAGCGGTTCGAGCAGGGCGGATGCGGAGTCGTCCGCGCCGGACGGCCAGGTCCATTCCGACAGCTCACCGCGGCAGCCGAAGAAGGCCGCGACCGCGAGCACGAGGGCGAACAACAGCGCGAGCGCGCGCCCGCCGCCGCCGACGCGCTGCCCCTCGGGCGCGCGGTGCCGTTCGTCGTCCATCGTCTCCGCCTCCGGCTGGGCCTTTGACCAGTTCCATTGTGGCCAGGAGATGTCCAACAGGCGCTGCGTTTGGCAAACCTGCGCATCCGACGGTAGGCATGTACGCATGAGCGTTGCTGCCGCGTATGCGATGTCCGCGCCCGAGGGGCCGTTCGAGCGGCTCGTCATCGAGCGGCGCGAGCTCGGGCCGCGCGATGTGCTGATAGATGTCGCGTACGCGGGCATCTGCCACTCCGATATCCACATCGCCCGCGATGAATGGGGTAGGACGAAGTACCCCTGCATCCCCGGCCATGAGATCGCGGGCATTGTCGCCGCGGTCGGCTCCGAGGTGACCAAGCATCGGGTCGGCGACCGGGTCGGCGTCGGGTGCATGGTCGACTCCTGCGGCGTCTGCGGTCCGTGTCTGGCCAATGAAGAGCAGTACTGCGATAACGGCGCCACCATGACCTACAACACCCCGGTGGACCCGTCCGTTCAGCCCGGTGGTCACACCTTGGGCGGCTACTCGACCCGGGTCGTGGTGACCGAGAACTTCGTGCTGTCCATTCCGGAGGGCATCGGACTCGATGTGGCGGCGCCGCTGCTGTGCGCGGGTATCACGGTGTTCTCCCCGCTGCGGCACTGGAACGCGGGACCGGGCAAGCAGGTCGCGATCATCGGCATGGGTGGACTCGGACACGTCGGGGTGAAGATCGCCGCGGCAATGGGGGCCGAGGTCACCGTGCTGAGCCATTCGCTGAGCAAACAGGACGACGGCAAGCGCTTCGGCGCGCAGCACTACTACGCGACCGGTGACAAGCAGACCTTCCGCGATCTGCGCAACCGATTCGACCTCATCCTCAATACCGTCTCGGCCGACCTGCCGATCGACAACTACCTGCGGCTGCTGAAACTGGACGGCACCTTGGTGATCCTCGGCATGCCCGAAAACCCGTTGAGCGTCAGACCTTTCACCATCGCCGGGTACCGTCGCGCGCTGGCGGGCTCGATGATCGGCGGCATCGCACAGACCCAGGAGATGCTGAACTTCTGCGCCGATCACGGGATCGGCGCGGAGATCGAACTGATCTCGGCCGATGAGATCGACGGCGCGTACGACCGGGTTGTCGCCAGTGATGTGCGGTACCGGTTCGTGATCGACGCGTCGACGATCTGATACCGACACTTCGGGGGCATATTCGGTGCGCGCGGCCGAGTCGAGTCGTGCGGCGGACGCGCGCATGTCGTTGCGCGAATTCGTGTTCGGTTCAGTAGCTTGGCGGTGTGCCTGCGGATGAAGATCGAACGCCGCCCGCCGAAACGGCGGTGGTTACCGCCGATGTGACGGCGGGGCCGCCGCCATGGCTGTTGCGGGCCTTCCTGCTGGCCGCGGCGACGGTGGCCGGGCTGGTATTCGGCTTCTGGGTGCTGCAGAAGTTGCAGGGATTTCTGCTGGTTCTGCTGGTTTCGCTGTTCCTGGCGTTCGCCATCGAGCCCGCGGTGAATTGGCTTGCCGCGCGCGGAGTGCGGCGCGGGCTGGCGACCGGGTTGGTCTTCCTGCTGCTGACCGCGGCCACCGTCGCATTCGTGTGGACGCTCGGCGCGCTGCTCATCGATCAGGTCACCACGTTGGTCAAGAACGCGCCCAATAATGCGGATCAGGTCATCGGCTGGGTCAATCGCACCTTCAAAACCCATCTGTCCAGCGACGATATCCAGAAGTACCTCGGTGAGTGGAGTTCCACCATCGACCGCTATCTGGTCGGACTGGCGGGCAATGCCTGGGGCATCGGCACCGCTGCGATCGGTGCCATCTTCCAGGCCCTCGGCGTGCTGCTGTTCACCTATTACTTCGCCGCCGACGGACCGCGATTCCGCAATGCGGTCAGCTCACTGCTGCCGCCGAACCGCCAGCGACATGTATTGCGTGCCTGGGATATCGCCGTCGAAAAGACCGGCGGCTACATCTATTCGCGCGCGCTGCTCGCGCTGTGCTCCACGATCGCGCACTATGTCGCACTGCGCGTGCTCGATGTGCCGTCGGCATTCGCGCTCGCACTGTGGGTCGGCGTTGTCTCGCAGTTCATCCCGACCGTCGGCACCTACCTCGCCGGTGCGCTGCCGGTGCTCGTCGCGCTGGTACACAACCCATCCAGCGCGCTGTGGATTCTGGGCTTCATTGTGGTGTACCAGCAGTTCGAAAACTATGTCCTGCAGCCGAGAATCACCGCGACCACGTTGGATATGCATCCGGCCGTCGCATTCGGCGCGGTCATCGCGGGTGCCGCGATCCTCGGGCCGACCGGTGCACTGCTGGCGATTCCGGTCACCGCGACGGTACAGGCGTTTGCTGGCGCCTATATCCGTCGCTACGAGGTCGAAGCGGATACCGACGCCGATAAGACCGAGCGGCCGCCGAAGAAGCAACGAAAGTGGATCCGGCAGTTGACCATTCGTTTCACCGGCAGCAGGCGGCCGCCGACCGGATAACACCAGGCTATGCGCCGCCGATGCCCTGGAGTGCGGCGATCAGCGCCAGACCGATCTTGCCCAGCTGCGCTCGGCTGTGGTGCGCGGTGTCGTATTCGACCTGAATCGTGAGCCGTTCACCGACCGTGAACATGGTCAGCTTGGGTGGCATACCGGGGCCCATCGCATACACATCGTCGCGAATGATCCGGATGCCATCGGGGGTCGAATGTGCGGGCAGGCGACCGATATTGGAGATGGCGAGGGTCGGTGCCGCGGACAGGATCGCGGCGGTCGGCTCGTCCGGTACGCGTTGCGCCGCGAGTAGGAAGACCGCCGCTTCGCGCCGCTCCTTGGCGGCGCGCATACCCGCAGCCACCTGGTGCGCGACCTCGATCGGGCTCGAATCGTGCGAGACCATCGCGGGAGTGCCCACGCCCGAGGCGCAGTTGAGCATGGTGCTCGCGGGCAGATCCACCTCGGACCGCACATCAACGGCATGCCCGCAGAACATCGGCAGCGGGCCGGTAGGCGGCTCGAGCTGGGACCGGAATGCGATCAGGCCCGCGCCACCGAGCAGGCTGTTGACCGAAAGATCGTGTGCGCGAGCCGTATCGATGAGCACCCGGGTTTCCTCGGCGTCCAGTTCGATGCGCTGTACCGCGAAACGACCGAGCGGATCGACACGGCTGCCGTCCACCGGCAGGGTGCGCGGGGCGGATTCCGGCCCCATGGTCGCGGCACCGGACCGGAGCTGGTCGAGCCAATCGGCGACCTCCGTGTCCGAGATGACCTCGCCGAGTCGGTCATCGATCGCCTCGGGCAGCCCCTGGTCCGAATCCGATTGCGGCAGTGCGGTCCCCGTCGCGTGCGCGGTGTAGCGCTGCCACATCTGCTCGAGCAGTGCGAAAGCCGATCTGCCGTCGGCGATGCCGTGATGAACGACCAGGACGATCTGATCACGATCGCGGTCGCGCAGTAGATGGGCGCGGAACAGGCCGTCGCGCCAATCCCGTGGCCCGTTCACCAGATTCAGATATTCGGCTTCGCCGCCGTCGGCGACCTCGAGGCGCGGTCGGTATGCGTCGTCTCGAACGAAGTGCAGCACATTCTCCGCATCGGCCACCGGCCTACTGCGCAGCAGCGGATGTGCGGCCGACAGTTCATCGAGTACGCGACGCAGGATTTCGATATCGAGCGAACCGTGCACGGTGGAGCCGATGAACAACGGCATATCGCCGGTCGGCACGCTGCCGAGCCTGCTGCCGGAGTCGAAGTAGGTCAGCTCGAAGGGGGAAATCGGTCGCTGCGTGGTCATCTCGTACCTCATGTGTCGGAACGGGCGGTGCCCTCAACATACATCTGTTTCAAACGCTTGTCACAGACAAATGTTTGAAACATTCGTCACAAACAGGTGTATGCCGGACTGATAGGGTGCGGCTGTGGGAACCCGAGAAGATCTACTCACCGCGGCCAAGCAATGCCTGGCCGAACGCGGTTACGCGCGCACCACCGTGCGCGATATCGTGGCCGCGTCCGGCAGCAACCTGGCCGCCATCAACTACCACTTCGGCACCCGCGACAAGCTGCTCAATCAGGCGATGATGGAGTCGAGCGCGGCCGCGGTGCAACAGATACTCGAGTCACTGCCCGACCGCGCCGGCGCCGATCCGGCCGCCCGCCTGCACGATTTCCTGCAGCGGCTGATCACTTCGTTCACCGAGAATCCCGCGGTGTGGTCGGCCAATGTGGAAGGTCTTGCCCAGGCGCTGCACTCTCCCGAACTGCGCGCCGAGTTCGGCTCCGCGCAGGCCGCGGCGCGCACTGGACTCGCCGAACTGTTCGGCCTGGTCGAGCCGGACTCTCGAATCGGCGATGTCCTGCAGACCATGATCGGCGGCCTGCTGGTCCAACATCTGGTGGACCCCGATCACGCTCCCACCGCTGCCGATATCACCACCGGACTGCGCGCGATCGCCGCGTTTCTGCCCCCGACTCGGCCACGGCCCGCGCCGTAGCCGCAGGGGAACGAGCGTAAACACCCTGGCCGCAGGCGAAGGACGGCGAACGTGATGTCCTACTGCTCGCGCACGCTCGGCGAATGCAATGCCCCAGCCGCACGCCGCACGCTCGGCGAACGTAATACTCCAGCTGCACGCGCACGCCCGGCGAACGTAATACTCCAGCTGCACGCGCACGCCCGGCGAACGTAATACCCCAGCCGCACGCGCACGCCCGGCGAACGTAATACCCCAGCCGCAGCCGCCTACCCCGCGAACGTAATGCCCAGACCACAGGCTCATACCTCGCGAACACGCAGGCCGGATATCGCATTGTGCTGCGGACCGGTGGCAGATGCTGGACCGATGGCGATTCTGCTTGCGCTGGTTTCGATGTGCTCGACGCTGGTCGGCGGGCTGGTGGCGGTGCGGATCGGCGACCGCAGACATCTGGTGCTCGGGTTGGCGGCGGGCGTCATGTTGGGGGTTGTCTTCTTCGACCTGCTGCCCGAGGCATTGGCGCAGCAGGGGCACAGCGCACTCGGGGTTCCGCCGGCGCTCATCGCCACTGTGGTCGGCTTCGTGACCATCCACGTGATCGAACGCGCGGTTGCCATCCATACCGGTCACGAACGCGAATTCGGTGCACACAAGCACGGTTTCGAATCCGTCGGACTACTCGCAGCGGCCGGGCTGATCTTCCACAGCACCCTCGACGGCCTCGGCATCGGTCTGGGCTTCCAGGCCGGGGCCACCGTCGGCGTCGCGGTCGCCATCGCCGTCATCTGTCACGACTTCGCCGACGGCTTCAACACTTTCACCATCACCACCCTCTACGGCAGTGCCCGCAAGCGCGCCATCACCCTGCTCGCCCTGGATGCGATCGCACCGGTCGTCGGCGCGGTAATCGGTACCGTCATCCGTCTTCCCGCCGAAACCGTCGGCCTCTACCTCGGCTACTTCGCCGGTTTCCTGCTCTACCTGGCCACCGCCGATATCCTCCCCGAGGCACACGCCGAACACCCCTCCCGCCTGACCCTCGCCTGCACCGTCACCGGCGCCACCTTCATGCTCGCGGTCGCCGCCCTGAGCCACTGAACCCCCGTGTCGAACGCGCCACGGGATCAACGCCTTTCGAGTTGTGGCAGCACCTCATGGGCGAGCCAACTCATCGCGTCGGCGAATGCAGGAGCCGGTACCGGCAACCAGACCGAGCAGGCGTCGAGTCCGGCGTCGGATAGCGCGCCGAGTTCGTCGGCAATGCTCGCGGCCGATGGTCTCGGGCCGCCGAGCAGCCGTCCGGGATCACGGTCGATGGCATCGAATCCCGGTGGGACCACGAATGCCACGGAGGTCAGTCGCAACGGTTTCGGTTCAAAGCCCGAAGCCTCGGCGAGTTCGGTGAGCCGGTTCCGGATTCGATGCAGCTCGGCGGGATCGGCGACCGCACCGTGCCACGCGCTGCCGAAGCGCAAGGTTCTACGCATCGCGGCATCACTTTGCCCGCCGACCCACACCGCTGGTCCACCGGCCGTGTACGGCGCGATGCCGATGCGCGGCTCGGCCGCACCCCGCCACAACGATGTGAGCAATTCCAGATGCTCGTCGGTGCGGCGTCCGCGCGCACCAAATGCCACTCCGACCGCATCGAATTCACTTCGGTCCCAACCTGTCCCGACACCGAGCGTGAACCGGCCACGCGACAGCCGGTCCAGCGTTGCGGTTTGGTGTGCCAGCACGACCGGGTTGTACAGCGGCAGGATCAGCACGCTGGTCGCGATGCCGATGCGCGAGGTCGCACCCGCGATCGCCGACAACATGATCAGCGGATCGTGGGTGACTCCGAGCTCGCCCGCGAGCACATGACTGCCCGCAATAATGTGGTCGAAGCCCAATTGTTCTGCGGCACGGGCTGTTTCGACGATGTTATCCAGGTCGGTTGCGGCATCGGGCCATAACCGATGCGGTGCGATGCCGAGTCGAAGGGTTCTCGCGTCAGCCGGTGCTCCTGAGGACATGCTGTTGGGCTCCCGATTGCAGTATTGCGGCGTAGGTCACCGGATCAACATCGGGAACCGGGCGGTTCATCCCGCACGCTGCGGTGGGGCAGCAGTCAGTGGGCCAGCACGCGGAGCACGGCGTCGACCGATTGGTCGGCGAGGTGGTCGGTCAGCGGTAGGTGACCGAAGAGGGCTCGGTAGTAGATCGGGGCGACGAGGGCGTCCAGAACGAAATCCAGGTCGGTGTTCGGATCGATTTCGCCACGGCGGATCGCTGATCGCAGTGCGATAGCGGTGGTATGTCTGCGCGGTTCGAAGACCGTGGCCAGGAAATGCGCGCGTAGGTCCGGGTCATTGGCGAGATCGGCCACCAGAGCCGGCAGTACGTGGCTCAGTGAGGTATCGCGCAGTGCCGCAACCAGATTCCGCACTGCGATGGTCAGGTCGGCGCGCAGGTCACCGGTATCGGGCGTTGGTTGCAGTCCCAGCAGGTCGGCCACGACATCGACAACCAGGTGCCGTTTCGATGGCCAGCGGCGGTAGATCGCGGGCCGGTGCAGACCGGCCCTGGACGCTACCCTGCCGATGGACAGTTCGGCATAGCCGTTCTCGTCCAATAGCTCTCGGGCCGCCGCGAGGATCGCGATATCGATTCGGTCTTCGCGGGCGCGGCCGGGCATCAGAACACCGGACGTGGCATGAGTACAACGCGCCAACCATCCGGATCGGGGAAGGTCAAGCCACCATTGGCGGCCCAGTACGGATTCTCGGCGGGGACGGGCTGCACCCCGAATTCGCCGAGTCGCTGTGCCACGTCGAACATCTGCGATTCGTTCGAGAAGTACAGCACCAGTAGGTTTTCCGCACTGGGCGCCGTGCCGGGACTGCCGTCCACATGCGTGGTGAACTCCAGGTGATATCCGGTCCCGGGCAGTCCGAGCATTACTCCGTCATAGCCCGCGTGGTTTTCGAATCGGTAGAGCTCGCGCAGTCCTAACCCCTCGACGTAGAACCGCACGACCTCCGCCAGCCGATCGGTGGGCCGGGCAATACGAACCTGCGCCACCGGCAACGACTCGGGCCAAGCCTGATCAGCCATGCCTCAAGGATACGGTACGGACCGTACCGATTTGAATATGTCGTCGATCACGCCCAGCGAAAAGCCGCCTCCATATCGCGAGATATGAAGGCGGCCTTCTTCTTCGGTGCTACTCCGCCGCGGCCGCCCGCCGCCTGACCCGGCGCGCCGCCGCGACCATATTGCGCAGCGAGGGCTCCAGCTGCCAGTAGTGACGGGTCTTCAAACCGCCGTCCGGATTCGCCCACAGCCGTTCCGGCGTCACGGCTGCGGCTGCGGCGGTGAGCAATTCGTCGAGCTCATCGATGTCGGGAATGCGCGCCGAACGGCTTTCGTAGACACCGGGACCGACACCGTGGCTCAGGCCGTGGCCCGAGGCGGAGTCCTCCTTGAGCGCCTTCAGCACCCATTCGATCGAGCGGGTGGCCACGATCGCGGTGACATCGGCATCGAGTTCCTCGATCGCATCGACCACCTCGGTGCGCCCGGAATAGCCGATATGCGTGTGGATCTGGGTATCCGGCCTGACTCCGGAGGTGGCCAAGCGGAATGCCGCGACCGCCCAGCGCAGGTATTCGGCGCGCCCCGCCGGGCGCATGGGTAGCAGCTCGCGAATGGCGGGCTCGTCGACCTGGATGATCGAAATGCCGGCACGTTCGAGATCGACGACCTCATCGCGAATGGCCAGCGCGACCTGGTCGGCCGTTTCGAAGAGCGGCTGGTCCTGGCGCACGAACGACCGGGCGATCATGGTGACCGGACCGGTGACCATGCCCTTGACCGGCCGATCGGTCAGCGACTGGGCGTAGCTGATCCACTCGACCGACATCGGCGCGGGCCGCGAGACATCGCCGTAGATGATCGGCGGTCGCACACAACGCGATCCGTACACCTGCACCCAGCCGAAGTGCGTGGTCGCGAAGCCGTCGAGCAGCTCGGCGAAGTACTGGATCATGTCATTGCGCTCGTGTTCGCCGTGCACCAGCACATCGAGCCCGATGTCCTCCTGCAGGCGGATCGTGGCCTCGATCTCGGCCTCGATCTTCTTGCGGTATTCGTCGTAGGACAGTTTGCCCTGGCCGAGGTCGTAGCGGGCCTGGCGGATCCTGGCGGTCTGCGGGAACGAACCCAGTGTGGTGGCGGGCACCAGCGGCAGATTCAGCTTGCGCTGCTGGGCTTCGCGACGCACCTCGTACGGTTCGCGGGTCCGCATATCGGGCGTGATCGCATAAACCCGTTGCCGCACTGCATGTTTCTGCTTGAAGTGCACCTCGGTCGGCCGTTTGCGCCACTTGTCCGACGGTCCCTCGGTGAGCGCCTTGGCCAGCGAAACCACCTCGCCCACCTTCTGCCGCGCGAAGGCGAGGCGGTCGGCGACATGGCCCTCGATGTCGTATTCGGCGAGCACGTCATAGGGCACGTGCAGCAGCGTCGTACCGGTGGACACCACCAGATCGGGGCACACCTCGGCCAGCTCGTTGAGGTATTCCAGCGTCACGTAGCGATCCGCGCGCCAGACATTGAGGCCGCTGATCACCCCCGCGTACAGGCGCTTGCGCCGAATGCCGGGAACCGCGGCGAGCTCTTCGGGCTGGATCCGATAGCTGGCCAGATCCAGTCCGATGGCCTCGACATTGGTCTCGGCCAGAATCCGCAGCGCCTCACCGAAATCGCCGTACTGCCCGGTGACCAGCATGCGCGGACGCAGCGCTGCCGTCGAAAGCCGTTGGTAGGCCCGCTCGAAAGCAGCCAGCTCGGCCGGGGTGCGCTCACTGGTGAAGCACGGCTCGTCCAACTGCACACAGGTGGACCCGCGCTTGGCGAGGATCTCGAACAGCTCCTCGTACACCGGAAGCAGCTTGTCGAGCAGACTCAGCGTGTCGAAACCGCCTGCCTCACCGGGGATATGGCCCGCCTTGGACAGCAGCAACAGCGACACCGGACCGACGACCACCGGGCGCAGCTCGATATCGCGAGCCTTCGCGCGGTCCCATTCGTCGAGCAAAGCCTCCGGGTGCAGCGAGAATTCGGTGTTCTCATCGAGTTCGGGCTGGCGGTAGTGGTAGTTGGTGCCGAACAACCGCACCAGCTCCAGCGGCGGCAGATCCGGGCGGCCGCGCGCCATCAGGAAGTAGAAGTCCAGCGGGTGCAGTTCGTCCCGGAACGGCTCGAACCGCGCGGGCACCGCACCGAACAGCAGCGCATTGTCGAGAATGTGGTCGTAGAAGGAGAAGGTATTGCCCGGCACCTGGGTCAGACCGGTGGCGGCGAGACCGTTGTACTGCCGCTCCTGGATATCGCGCCCGACCGCGAGCAACTCGTCACGGGAGATCCCGCCGTGCCAGTAGCCCTCGAGCGCCCGCTTGAGTTCCCGATGCGGCCCGATCCTCGGGTAACCGAGAATGCTCGACCCGTAACCGTCCTGGACGTTGACCATGAGCGGGGTACTCCCTTTCGATCACCTGCGCGGTGTCCTCGACCCAGACCCCGCAACAGCGCTGCGCTCTCGGTTTCGGCCGAGCCGCTAGTCAAGACCCGACCTTCTTGCAGCCTATGCCGATAACGGCACCGGCTTTGTCTGATTTGCGGCGCCTACGGCACCGGGTATTCGGGGCCCCGTATCTCGCGACCGAGTGGTCGAGACTCGCGACTACGTACGTCGAGTCGCTTCGACCGCCGCGGCCGCGAGACGGGCCAACGTCGCTCGTAAGGCTCACTCGTCGGGGTTGCTCGCGTGCCGACGCAACCACCATCACGATGCCGAGACCAGGAGCGACGCGATCAGATCAAACCTTGTACTGGTAGAAGCCCGCGCCGGTCTTCTTGCCGAGCAGTCCGGCCTCGACCATGCGCATCAGCAGCGGCGGCGCCGAGTACAGCGGCTCCTTGAACTCCTGGTACATGGAGTCGGCAATGGACTTCACGGTGTCGAGGCCGACCAGGTCGGTCAGTGCCAGCGGCCCCATCGGGTGGGCGCAGCCGAGCACCATCGCCTTGTCGACGTCTTCCTTGGTGGCGAAGCCGGATTCGACCATCCGGATGGCCGAGAGCAGGTACGGCACCAGCAACGCGTTCACCACGAAGCCGGAGCGGTCGGCCGAGCGCACGACCTGCTTGCCGAGCACATCGCTGGCGAAGGCCTCGGCGCGCACGGACACCGCCTCGCTGGTCTTCAGCGTGGTGACCAGCTCGACCAGCGGCAGCACCGGCACCGGGTTGAAGAAGTGCATGCCGACCACGCGCTCCGGGTTGGCGGTGGCGACCGCGATCTTCATGATCGGGATGGAGGAGGTGTTGGAGGCCAGCACCGCGTCCGGATCGGTGACTACCTTGTCGAGTTCGGCGAAGATGGCGGTCTTCACCTTCTCGTCCTCGAGCACCGCCTCGACCACCAACTGGCGGTCGGCGAAATCGCTGAGGTCGGAGGTGAACCGCAGCCGCCACGCGGCCTGTTCGCGTTCGCGCTCGGTGATCTTGCCGCTGCTCACGCCACGGTCCAGCGAACGCAGGATGCGAGCGCGGCCCGCCGCGGCTAGTTCCCGAGTCTGCTCGTAGACGAGCACGTCGATATGCGCCCTGGCACACACCTCCGCGATTCCCGCACCCATCTGTCCGGCACCGATGATGCCGACGCGCTGAATCTTCTCGCTGCTCACGTCCCGCTCCTGCTGTTTTTGTCTGGCTGTCGGGTGGCTGGTGGCGAAGGCCGCTCCGATAAGAGCCGACCTTCGATGGTCCAAGGTATAGGGATGCCCTCCCGGCTGGGGCTGTTCAGCCGGGAGGGCGGTACACCCCTACTGGAGTAGAGGATTAGCGGTATTCACGTCGGGAACCTCATTCCCTGAAGCGAGCACCCGGTTCAAGCTCCGAAACTGCCTTAGCGACAACCACGGAGGGAGTCTTACGACCGACCGTTCGCGGCCGGCTCGCTTCCGAGTACTCGAAGCGCATGCGCCGAAGGCGCGAGTCTCGAGTGCTCGGAAGCGAGCCTTCGGGGCCGCGAACACGCCGTGCGAAGGCGCGGCTAGTGAAATTGCCCCTCTTCGGTGGAACCCCTCAGGGCCGCCGTCGAGGTGTTCGGGTCCACGGTGGTGGCGATGGTGTCGAAGTAACCGGCACCGACCTCACGCTGGTGCTTGATGGCGGTGAAGCCACGCTCGGCGGCGGCCTTGAACTCGCGCTCCTGCAGGTCGACGAAGGCGGTCATACCCTCGCGGGCGTAGCCGTAGGCCAGGTCGAACATGCCGTAGTTGAGCGAGTGGAAGCCGGCCAGGGAGCTGAACTGGAACTTGAAGCCCATGGCACCCAGCTCACGCTGGAACTTCGCGATGGTCGCGTCGTCCAGGTGCGCCTTCCAGTTGAAGGACGGCGAGCAGTTGTAGGCCAGCAGCTGGTCCGGGAACTCGCCACGGACGGACTCGGCGAACTTGCGGGCGACCTCGAGGTCCGGCACGCCGGTCTCCATCCAGATGAGGTCGGCGTAGGGGGCGTAGGCCTTGGCACGCGCGATGCACGGCTCGATGCCGTTCTGCACACCGAAGAAGCCCTCGGCGGTGCGGGTGCCGTCCAGGAACTCACGGTCGCGCTCGTCCACGTCCGAGGTGATCAGGGTGGCGGCCTCGGCGTCGGTGCGCGCGATGATGACCGAAGGCACGTCGGCGACGTCGGCCGCGAGGCGCGCGGAGGTCAGGGTGCGGATGTGCTGCTGGGTCGGGATCAGCACCTTGCCGCCCAGGTGGCCACACTTCTTCTCGGAGGCCAGCTGGTCCTCCCAGTGCACACCGGCGGCACCGGCGGCGATCATGGCCTTCTGCAGTTCGTAGGCGTTCAGCGCGCCACCGAAACCGGCCTCGGCGTCGGCGACGATGGGGGCCAGCCAGTTCTGGACCGAGGTGTCGCCCTCGACCTTGGCGATCTCGTCGGCACGCAGCAGCGCGTTGTTGATGCGACGCACCACGGACGGCACCGAGTTGGCCGGGTACAGCGACTGGTCCGGGTAGGTGTGGCCGGACAGGTTCGCGTCACCGGCGACCTGCCAACCGGACAGGTAGATGGCCTTCAGGCCGGCGCGGACCTGCTGGACCGCCTGGTTGCCGGTGAGGGCGCCGAGGGAGTTGATGTAGTCCTCGTTGTTGACGAGGTCCCAGAGGATCTCCGAGCCACGACGGGCGAGGGTGGCCTCTTCGACGACAGTGCCCTGCAGCTTCGACACCTGCTCGGCGGTGTAGTTGCGGGTGATGCCCTTCCAGCGCGGGTTGGTGTCCCAATCCTGCTGGATCTCGGCAGCGGTCTTCGGGGTGCCGACGTTCGACATCTCTGACTCCACTTCTTCGTTTCGGTGCCCCACGGTCGAGCATCACTCGAACTGCTGTGGCGGCAATTTGCAGGCTTGCTAGGCCCATGGGGTGTACTTCCACACGATGGCACACCAGGAAATAGCCGTCTACCTGTTGCAAGTGTGAATCCCAGCTAGGTTTCGACAGGCCTTTGCTAACTTTGCGAAATTAGCCCGCAAATTGCACGCGTGAAACCTACCCGCCGGTAGCGCTGACATGCGGTTTTAGCGTAACGCCCGTACTGTTAGAGATCGCACCGGGTACGGCCATCCGACGCGCCCGGCATTCCGTGCTGTGAGGACCTTCACACGCACTTATGTGGCCGCCGCCACCTCCCAACGAGTGACCGAGCACACGATCGGGCAGACTGGTGCGACATCCGAACTCTCGGGCAGGCATCCAGTTCACCGCTGGACGCCCGATAGGCAAAAATGACATAGACCTTTTTAGCTTTTTGTTCTAATATTTGAACTTTATTCGCTAAATCTTT
>NZ_JBEXLC010000041.1:0-63182 GCF_040609795.1 Nocardia sp. NPDC004604 | reverse complement strand
ATGGTTGGACATCATGAAGGATTAAGAAATTTTGCTAATGAATTTATTGAGAGTGAAGGGAAGTTGGAGTTAAAAATTATAGAAAAAATTGCGGGCGAGAACGGACTCACCGTCTCCGGCTTCGACTACGAGGTTTCCGCGCAGATGCGCGTCGCGGCCGAGGTCGCCGGTCCCGGCGAGGTGCTCGTCTCCGGCCGACTGCTCGCCGATATCACCAAGGCGCTGTCCAATAAGCCCGTCGATGTCGCCATCGACGGCACCCGGGTGTTGATCACCTGTGGCAGCGCGAAATTCTCGCTGCCGACCATGCCGGTCGAGGACTATCCCCAGTTGCCCGAGGTACCCGAGCAGACCGGTGAGCTGAGCGTGGATGTCTTCGCCGAAGCGGTCGGTCAGGTCGCGGTCGCCGCCGGACGCGACGACACCCTGCCGATGCTCACCGGCATCCGGGTCGAGATCGAGGGTCCACAGGTCGTGCTCGCGGCCACCGACCGATTCCGGTTGGCGGTCCGGCACATCGAATGGCAGCCCACCCGCACCGATATCGAGACCTCGGTGCTGATTCCGGCCCGGACGCTGTCGGAGGCCGCGAAGACGCTCGGCCCGTCGGATGCTCCGGTGCAACTGTCGCTCGGTACCGGCAGCGGTGCTGGCTCCGATGGTCTGCTCGGTATCGTGAACGCGGGCCGTCGCACCACCACCCGGCTCCTCGATGCGGAATTCCCCAAGTTCCGCCAATTGCTCCCCAAGGAGCACACCTCGATGGCCACCCTGCCGGTCTCGACACTGACCGATGCCATCAAGCGCGTCGCCTTGGTCGCCGAGCGCGGCGCCCAGGTGCGCCTGGAGTTCACCGATGAGGGCCTGCTGCTCTCGGCGGGTGGTGACGATGCCGGACGCGCCGAGGAATGGCTCGAGGCCGAATTCCGCGGTGAGTCGCTGACCATCGCATTCAACCCGGGCTACCTGATCGACGGGCTTTCCGCCCTGCACACCGACCGGGTCACCTTCGGCTTCACCACACCGAGTCGTCCCGCGGTGTTGCTGCCCGCCAGCGACGAGGAGCCGAAGGTGACGGAGTCGGGCGCCTTCGCCGCACTGGAAAGCCCCTACATCTACCTGTTGATGCCGGTCCGGCTGCCGGGCTGAGCATCGGCACCGATGCGATTTATCCACAGTTCGTCCACAGACGGTGGATGGACCACAAGATGTTGTGGTCTGCGGCCGATTCGTCCCGGACGGCGGCGAAAAACGGCGATAACGACGGCCGGAGCGGAGTAGACAGGTGTTCATCCGGACGCTGTCACTGCGCGACTTCCGCTCCTGGGAGCATGCCGAACTCGAATTATCCCCAGGCCGAACGGTTTTTCTCGGCTCGAATGGCAACGGTAAGACGAACCTGCTCGAAGCGGTCGGCTACCTTGCCACCTTGGGCTCGCATCGGGTCGCCGCCGACGCACCGCTGATCCGCATCGGCGCGGATCGCGCCAGGATCGGTGCGACCGTTGTGAATGCGGGCCGCGAGCTGCGCGTCGATATCGAACTGAACCAGGGCGCCGCGAATCGCGCGCAGATCAACCGATCGCCGGTGCGCAGACCGCGGGAGATTCTCGGCATTCTGCAGACGGTGCTGTTCGCGCCGGAGGATCTCGCCTTGGTCAGGGGCGATCCGGGCGAACGTCGCCGCTTCCTCGACGAATTGTGCACAGCCCGGTTGCCGCGGTTGGCCGCGGTCCGATCCGACTACGACCGGGTGCTGCGACAGCGTTCGGCGCTATTGAAATCCGCTGGGCGACATGCCCGCTCGAAGGCGGAACTGAGCACCCTCGACGTATGGGACGGACATCTGGCGACCCATGCCGCCGTACTGCTCGCCCAACGGCTGAGGTTGGTGCACGACCTGTATCCCTATCTCGCACAGGCATACTCATCGATCGCACCCGAATCCCGTCCGGCCGCAATCGGCTATCGCAGCGCGAGCCTGCCAGCGGAGTTCCTGGATCCGGCGCGCGCACCGCTGCCCGATGACACCGAGGCGCTGGAGGCGATCATGCTGCGCGAATTGGCGGCGGCGCGCCCGAAGGAGTTGGAGCGCGGCGTCTGCCTGGTCGGCCCGCACCGTGACGACCTGGATCTCATGCTCGGCACCGCACCCGCGAAAGGATTTGCCAGCCACGGTGAATCGTGGTCGTTCGCGCTGGCTCTGCGGCTCGCGGCCTTCGAACTGCTGCGCGCCACCGGCGCCGAACCTGTGCTGCTGCTCGACGATGTCTTCGCCGAACTCGACCGCCGCCGACGCACGGCACTCGCGCAGGTCGCGGCGGGGGCCGAGCAGGTGCTGATTACCGCAGCGGTTCCCGAGGACGTGCCAGCGGAATTGTCCGCGGTACCACTGCAGGTGGAGACCAATGGCGGTGCGGACGGCCGGATCTCCCGAATCGCCGATGTCGAAACCCCCACCGCCTGATCCGTGACATCGATTCGTACCGACGCCAGGACTTCTGCCCGCGTGGTTCATCGGTAAGATCGCCCGCGAATGCGTTGCAAAGCCATAGCTACCAACGCACCAACTGATTTCGTAACTCGCCGGGGACGTTCAGAACCGTCGGTCCGACGATCGAGGTTTGACGACCGGCAAAGGTTCGTGGAGGGAGAGGCGGACCCGTGAGCGATCAAGCAGCATCGAGCGCATCTCCATCGGATCCCGAACCAGAACTGCGCGGCATTGATCTGGCGCGCCGCGCGCTCGAGGAGGCTCGGGCCGCCGCCAAAGCGAGCGGTAAATCGGTGGGACAGGGCCGGGCCTCGCCGCGTCGGCTGCGTACCGGTGCCCGGCGCCGCACCGGTTGGTCCGGTGCGCGGCCGGATGACCGTGACCCACAGCTGCTTTCGAGCCTGACTGGCGCCATCGCGAAGAATCGGGGCTGGTCGGCCAAGGTCGCCGAGGGTATGGTCTTCGGCCGCTGGGCCGGTGTGGTGGGCGAGGATATCGCCTCGCATGCGACTCCGATGACGCTGAAG
Source organism: Nocardia sp. NPDC004604 (assembly GCF_040609795.1). NCBI lineage: Bacteria > Bacillati > Actinomycetota > Actinomycetes > Mycobacteriales > Nocardiaceae > Nocardia > Nocardia sp. NPDC004604. Next base: position 60,161 of record NZ_JBEXLC010000041.1, on the reverse strand, counting down.
GACGGCGTGCTGAGCATCGTTGCCGAGTCGACGGCGTGGGCCACCCAGCTGCGCATGCTCCAGGGGCAGCTCCTGGCGAAGATCAACGCGGCGGTCGGGCAGGGCGTGGTCACCTCGCTGAAGATCACCGGTCCGGCGGCTCCGAGCTGGCGCAAGGGTGAACGCCATATCAAGGGTCGCGGCCCTCGTGACACCTACGGATAGCATTGCACTGTCACAGTCCGAGGTCGTTCCACGTGAAACCCTGATAGTAGAATATATGTTCGACTGTCGATCCATGTGGAAACCGGCGATCTGCCCACCGCTCAGGAAAGGGGTCGGGGAGGCGGAATGGCGGACGCAAAGCGGTTGAAGGCGGAACCGACCCGGCGCCGACCGATTTCTCGCATCCACGGAGCCGTTAGGGGTGTCGTAGGTGCACTGTGGCTTGGGTCTACCAGTAGGATGGTGGGGTAACTAGCGGCGAACCTTCGGCGCGTTCCGCACAGCCCGCGCGTGGACCCGTATTTCACGACCAGAAATCTGAACCGGGACCCCACGTGTGCTGTCCGATCGCTGCGCCAAAGGATCAGCAAGTAAGGAGAGCTACCGACCAGTGGCTGCCATGGACTCCAACGCAGACGGCTCGAACAAGCCCAAGTCAGGTAATTACGGTGCCGAATCCATCACCGTCCTCGAAGGTCTCGAAGCCGTTCGCAAGCGGCCCGGTATGTACATCGGCTCCACCGGTGAGCGCGGTCTGCATCACCTGATCTGGGAGGTCGTCGACAACTCGGTCGACGAGGCGATGGCCGGATACGCGACGCAGGTGGATGTGACCCTGCTGGCGGACGGTGGCGTCGAGGTGATCGACGACGGCCGCGGTATCCCGGTAGCCATGCACGCCCAGGGTGTGCCCACCATCGAGGTCGTCATGACCCAGCTGCACGCCGGCGGCAAGTTCGACTCCGATTCCTATGCGGTGTCGGGCGGTCTGCACGGTGTCGGCATCTCCGTGGTGAACGCGCTCTCCAGCCGCCTCGAGGCGGATGTGGACGTGGACGGGTACCACTGGACGCAGGAATACAAGGATTCCAAGCCCGGCAAGCTGATGCAGGGCGATCGGACCAAGCGCACCGGCACCACGATTCGCTTCTGGGCCGACCCGAATATCTTCGAGACCACCACCTACAACTTCGAGACGGTCGCGCGCCGCCTGCAGGAGATGGCGTTCCTGAACAAGGGCCTCACCATTACCCTGACCGACGAGCGGGTGGCCGAGAGCGACGTCATCGACGAGGTGGTGAGCGATACCGCCGAGGCGCCCAAGCATGCCGATCCGGATGCGCCCGCCGCGCCGGTCGAGCACAAGGTGAAGACGCGGACCTACCACTACCCGGGTGGTCTGGAGGATTTCGTCCGGCATATCAACCGGACCAAACAGGCCATCCACAACTCGGTCGTCGCCTTCACCGGTAAGGGCACCGGGCACGAACTCGAGGTCGCGATGCAGTGGAACTCCGGCTACTCGGAGTCCGTGCACACCTTTGCCAACACCATCAACACCCATGAGGGCGGCACCCACGAAGAGGGCTTCCGCGCGGCACTCACCACGGTGGTCAACAAGTACGCCAAGGACAAGAAGCTGCTCAAGGAGAAGGACGGCAACCTCACCGGTGACGATATCCGCGAGGGTCTGGCCGCCATCGTGAGCGTGAAGGTCTCCGAACCGCAGTTCGAGGGCCAGACCAAGACCAAGCTCGGCAATACCGAGGTCAAGTCGTTCGTGCAGCGCACCTGCAACGAGCACCTCTCGCACTGGTTCGAGGCCAATCCGGCCGATGCGAAGACCATTGTGAACAAGGCGGTTTCCTCGGCACAGGCCCGCGTTGCGGCGCGTAAGGCGCGTGAGTTGGTGCGCCGCAAGAGCGCCACCGACCTCGGCGGCTTGCCCGGCAAGCTGGCCGACTGCCGGTCCAAGGATCCGAGCAAGTCCGAGATCTACATCGTCGAGGGTGACTCCGCCGGTGGCTCGGCCAAGTCCGGCCGCGATTCGATGTACCAGGCGATCCTGCCGCTGCGCGGCAAGATCATCAATGTCGAGAAGGCCCGCATCGACCGCGTCCTCAAGAACAACGAGGTCCAGTCGATCATCACCGCCTTCGGCACCGGCATCCACGACGAATTCGATATCGCCAAGCTGCGGTACCACAAGATCGTGCTGATGGCCGACGCCGACGTGGACGGCCAGCACATCTCGACCCTGCTGCTGACGCTGCTGTTCCGCTTCATGCGGCCACTAGTCGAGCACGGGCACGTGTACCTCGCCCAGCCGCCGCTGTACAAGCTCAAGTGGCAGCGGTCCGATCCGGAGTTCGCCTACTCCGATCGCGAGCGCGACGGCCTGCTGGAGGCGGGTCTCGCCGCGGGCAAGAAGATCAACAAGGACGACGGTGTCCAGCGCTACAAGGGTCTCGGCGAGATGAATGCCAAGGAACTCTGGGAGACCACCATGGATCCTTCGGTGCGGGTACTGCGTCAGGTCACCCTCGACGACGCCGCCGCGGCCGACGAGCTGTTCTCCATCCTGATGGGTGAGGACGTCGAGGCACGTCGCAGCTTCATCACCCGCAATGCCAAGGACGTTCGCTTCCTCGACGTGTAACCGGCGTGACGCGTAATTCCACGTCCGGTGCCAAAGGAGACTTTTAGATGACTGAAACCACCCTGCCACCCAACGGCGGAGCGGGTGACCGGATCGAGCCGGTCGACATCCAGAACGAGATGCAGAGCAGCTATATCGATTACGCGATGAGCGTGATCGTCGGCCGCGCGCTGCCCGACGTCCGCGACGGCCTCAAGCCGGTGCATCGCCGGGTGCTCTACGCGATGTACGACAACGGCTACCGTCCCGACCGCGGCTATGTGAAGTCCGCCCGCCCGGTCGCCGAGACCATGGGTAACTACCACCCACACGGTGACGCCTCGATCTACGACACCCTGGTCCGCATGGCCCAGCCGTGGTCGCTGCGCTATCCGCTGGTCGACGGCCAGGGCAACTTCGGCTCCCGCGGCAACGACGGCGCGGCCGCGATGCGGTACACCGAATGCCGCCTGACTCCGTTGGCGATGGAGCTGCTGCGTGAAATCGACCACGAGACGGTCGATTTCACGCCGAACTACGACGGCCGCTCACAGGAGCCGACGGTTCTCCCCAGCCGTGTGCCCAACCTGTTGATGAACGGCAGCAACGGCATCGCGGTCGGCATGGCGACCAATATCCCGCCGCACAACCTCAATGAGTTGGCCGAGGCGGTCTACTGGGCGCTGGAGAACTACGAGGCCGATGAGGAGGCGACTCTCGCCGCCTGCATGGAGCGGGTCAAGGGTCCGGACTTCCCGACCTACGGCCTCATCGTCGGTGGTCAGGGCATCCACGACGCCTACACCACCGGCCGTGGCTCGATCCGCATGCGCGGTGTCGTCGAGATCGAAGAGGACAACCGCGGCCGCACCACCATTGTCATTACCGAGCTGCCGTACCAGGTCAACACCGACAACTTCATCAACTCCATCGCGGAGCAGGTGAAGGACGGCAAGATCGCGGGCATCTCCGATATCCACGACGAGTCCTCCGACCGTGCCGGTATGCGGATCGTGGTCACCATCAAGCGTGATGCGGTGGCCAAGGTCGTGCTGAACAACCTCTACAAGCACACCCAGCTGCAGACCAGCTTCGGCGCCAATATGCTCTCGATCGTGGACGGCGTGCCGCGCACGCTGCGCCTGGATCAGATGATCCGGCTCTACGTCGAGCACCAGTTGGACGTCATCGTGCGGCGCACCCGCTACCTGCTGCGCAAGGCCGAGGAGCGGGCCCACATTCTGCGCGGCCTGGTCAAGGCACTCGACGCACTCGACGAGGTCATCGCGCTGATCCGGCGTTCGGCCAATACCGACACCGCGCGCACCGGCCTGATGCAGTTGCTGGATATCGACGAGATCCAGGCCACCGCCATCCTCGATATGCAGCTGCGCAGGCTGTCGGCCCTGGAACGGCAGAAGATCATCGACGATCTGGTCAAGATCGAGGCCGAGATCGCCGACCTCAAGGACATTCTCGAAAAGCCCGAGCGGCAGCGCGCGATCGTGCGCGATGAACTGGCCGAGATCGTCGAGAAGTACGGCGACGAGCGGCGCACCAAGATCGTGGCCAACGACGGCGATATGGCCGATGAGGATCTCATCGCCCGCGAGGATGTGGTCGTCACCGTCACCGAGACCGGCTACGCCAAGCGCACCAAGACCGACCTGTACCGCAGCCAGAAGCGCGGCGGTAAGGGTGTGCAGGGCGCGGGCCTCAAGCAGGACGACATCGTCAAGCACTTCTTCGTCAGCTCCACCCACGACTGGCTGCTGTTCTTCACCAATAAGGGCCGGGTGTACCGCGCAAAGGCCTACGAACTGCCCGAGGCCAGCCGGACCGCGCGTGGTCAGCATGTGGCCAACCTGCTGGCGTTCCAGCCGGATGAGAAGATCGCCCAGATCATTCAGATCAAGGGTTACGAGGACGCCCCGTATCTGGTGCTCGCCACCAGGAATGGCCTCGTGAAGAAGTCGAAGCTCTCCGATTTCGACTCCAACCGCAGCGGCGGCATCGTCGCGGTGAACCTGCGCGACGAGGACGAGCTGGTCGGCGCCGTGCTGTGCTCGGCCGACGACGATCTGCTGCTGGTGTCGGCGCAGGGGCAGTCGATCCGGTTCTCGGCCACCGACGAGGCGCTGCGTCCGATGGGCCGCGCCACCTCCGGTGTGCAGGGCATGCGGTTCAATGCCGACGATGAACTGTTGTCGCTCAATGTGGTTCGTGCCGATACCTACCTGCTCGTCGCGACCTCCGGCGGCTATGCCAAGCGGACCGCGATCGAGGAATACACCCCGCAGGGTCGGGGCGGTAAAGGCGTATTGACTATCCAATACGACACCAAGCGTGGCACCCTGGTCGGTGCGCTCATCGTCGACGACGAGGATGAGTTGTATGCGATCACGTCGGGCGGTGGCGTTATCCGGACGGCGGCGAAGCAGGTTCGTAAGGCTGGACGGCAGACCAAGGGCGTGCGATTGATGAACCTCGCCGATGGCGATACCTTGCTTGCTATCGCGCGCAATGCCGACGAACCCGATCCTGATGCGATCGTCGGCGGAGACGGCGACACCGGTTCCTCTGAGCAATAACCCCACAGCGGCGGCAACGAACGGATCTAAGGATTCCCATTGACCACTCCGAATCAGCCGAATGACGAGCGGCACCAGACGAACGGTGTAACCGAACGTATCGCACCGTCACCGATTCCGCCTCGGCCGATCCCACGGCCCGTCGCCTCGGCCGAGAACGGCCAGCCGGTTGGCACGCCGGGAGGTGCCCAGCCGCATGAAAACCGCAACCCGCCAGGCGAAGTCGCGTTCAAGGCGCCGGAACCGGGCGCTGCCGACGGGGCCGGATCGAAAAAGGATGCCGGCGATTCCGCGGGCAACGGCCAGTCTCACTTCCAAGAGGGTTGGTCGCAGTTGCCGCAGCGGGAGCCGCAGTCGAACCTGTATCGGCCCGGGCAGTCGCCAGTGACCGGTCGTCCGAATTCCACCGGCGGTGGGCTCAGCAGTGGCGGCGGCCTCGCTGGTGGCGGCGGCGGCCTCGGTGGCGGCAATGCCCGCACCACCGCGGATCTGGCGGCCAAGGCCGCGCGCAAGGAAGCGGCGATGGTGAAGTCCGTCGGCATCGACGGACCGACCCGCAGCATCGCCCGCCCGGAACTGATCAAGGACATGCCGGACCTCTCGGAGATCCGGCATCCGCTGCCGGTCGAAACTCCGGGTCCGCAGGCCACCCCGGTCTCGCCCGCGGTTCCGGTCGCCGTCGCGGCGGCCGTCGCCACGGGTGAACCATTGCGGGCGACGGTGCAGATCCGCCGGATCGACCCGTGGTCGACCCTGAAGATCTCGCTGGTGATCAGCGTGGCCATGTTCTTCGTGTGGATGCTCGCGGTCGGCCTGCTCTACATCGTGCTCGAGGGCATGGGTGTCTGGGAGCGGCTCAACAGCACCTTCACCGATATGGTCTCCTCGGACAGCGGATCGGTCGGATTGGTCGACGCCGGTTCCGTCTTCGGATACGCGGGCGTCATCGGGCTGATCAATGTGGTGCTTTTCACAGCCTTGGCGACCGTCGGCGTCTTCATCTACAACCAGTGCTGTGACCTCGTCGGTGGCATTCAGGTGACCCTGGCCGACCCCGATTAGAACGGTTGCCGAACGGTCGGTCGCTGCCCTCGCGCAGGGCGGTGACCGGCCGTTTTGGTCATCGGCGGGCAGGTAAGGTAATCTCGTGCCTCGGTTCGGTTAGCAGCTTCGGCAGGTATCCGAACGAGATGAGGGCCTATAGCTCAGGCGGTTAGAGCGCTTCGCTGATAACGAAGAGGTCGGAGGTTCAAGTCCTCCTAGGCCCACTCCCGAACATCACAGTAGGGTGGGAATCATGAAAATTCTTCTCACGGTCGGTGTCGTAGTCGCGGTTCTCATCGGAATCACCAAGCTGCGCAAGCGCGACGATGCGGACCTGTGGCACGAAGTCACCACCCGCTGATTCTGTCCTCGGACAGCAGGGATTCGGGGCCTTAGCTCAATTGGCAGAGCACTGCCTTTGCAAGGCAGGGGTTAGGGGTTCGATTCCCCTAGGCTCCACTCGATACCAGGCCCATGCTCACGGAGAGCGTGGGCCTTGTCTCGTTTCGCGTGTCTTTCGGGGGCGAAGCCCCGAACCCCACCCGGAGGGGCTTCGCCACCCGGCCCCCTTGTTCGTGGTTGCGTTGGGTTGTTGGCTCGGCGGTTGGGCTTGCCGAGCGGCGGGTGGCTCAGAGGTTGGTCGCTACACCTTCGAGAACTGTGGCTCGTCGAGGTTGTCGGGTTCCGCCCACGGGGTAGTCGCGCTTCCGTCCAGCCATCGGCGTTCCGCTCAGTTCACAGGGCGACCGAGGCGTGCTTCAACTGGGCGAGCATTGTTTCGTCGGGCCAGAACCGGGCTTCGAAGCGGATGGGGGACATGCCCGGAACTGGTGTGAGGCCGGTTATTTCGAGGGCTGCGGTGAATGGGACGGTGCAGACGGGGACGGCGTTGTTGTCGGCGTCGGTGCTCGCGAACATGATGTAGTCGGCGGCGGGGAGCAGGTAGTCGACGCCTTTGCCCCATACGGTGTAGGTGTAGGGCCAGGTGTCGGTGCCCGCGATCTTGATATCGCCGACGATGGCCATCTTCAAGCCGTAGCAGCGGAATTCGAAATCGCGCTCCAGTGCCTTGTTGAGCCAGTCGGCCTGGACGGCGTATTCCCAGAGCGCCAAGCGGTATCCGGCGCGGACGGCGGTCTGGTGCTGCTCGTGCGGGCCCGCCCGGTCGAAGGGCACCACGGTGCCGTCTTCGTCGAGGGTGTAGCCCTGGGGTGAGAGGCAGTGGCGTGCGTTGACGTACTGTTCCTCGACTTGGCGATAGATGCGCGCGAGCAGGTGTGGGATGTCGGGGACCACGATGAGGTTGTTGATATCGGGTATGAAGGCTACCGGGCGGCGGCCGCTGTATCGCTGGCTGAAACTTGCCAGCCAGCCGGGTGCGAGCAGCCACGAGGTGATGTAGCCGCTGCCCTCGTCGTCGTTCAGGCTGAGGATCGCATTGCCGCGTGGATTATGGGGCTGTGCAATGGTTTCCAGGTTTTTGCGGGCCGTCGCGAAGACCTCGTCGGCCGAGACCGGCCAGCTCGCAAGGATCGAGTTGTTGACGATGTTACGGGAGTTCGGCAGGTCGATCGCCACCAACTCGTCGACGAATGGGAAGGCCGGGCGGCTCACGAACCGCGCAGCTTCGCGGGTGGCCAACTCGGGCCTGCGGTGTAGCAGATCGTCGGTCGTCGCCTGTTTGTAGGTGGCCGAACGCAGAATCGGGCGCAATAGCGGACGAGCTTTCTCCCAGGTGGGCACATATACGTGCTCGTCGCCCCTCACCAATGCCACAAACCGGGCGATCTGCGCCGCGCGCCGCGCCCCGGAAAGGCGAATAACATCGTGGTACACATTGTCGAGTCCGATCTCGGATCCGTCGATGAACTCGATCCGGAACGCCTCGGCGTCGTACCCCGCGACCTCTTTGCCGACCTCGGCCAGATGCCGCAGCACAAGTGTCGCAAAATGATCGCGCGTCAGCTCATCGAAACTCCCCACCGGACAACCGTATCCGTCGACTCGACGGCGCGCACGGGGGTCAGCTGGTCGCTGGTGGGCCGTGGCGGTCCAGGTGCAGGTAGGTGTAGCAGGTGGTGAGTAGGCACACCACGGTGGCGGTGATGAGCATGGCCCAGCCCGCCACCAGCAGGCTCAGCAGACCGCCGAGCAGGGCACCGGAGCAGAAGGCGGCGTAGAGCAGGAAATAGCCGAGCCAGTCGGCGTAATCGCCGCCGCTGATATGGCGTTCGATGCCCTGGGCCAATTTGACGAGTGTTCCGGTGACGTAGCTGAGCGGCACCGAGACCTCGCCGTCCTTGACGAAGGAGGTGTTGAGGGCGCCGACGCCGAAGGCCACCAGCAGGATGGGAATGAGGTCGATATTGGTGGCGCTCGTCAGCCAGTAGATGATGCTGTCCAGTAGTGATGCCGCGGCCAGGCAGAGGGTGGTGAGCAGCGTCGGGCCGTGCGGATGTCCGGACCAGAAATGCCTGCGGCACAACGAGGCGACCACCACCCCGGCCAGGAACGACAGCAGCAGCAGGGCCGCGGCGACGGCCAGGTCCGGTTCGTCGTGGAAGTAGCCGAGGATGGCGCGGTCGGTATTGCCGGTCATAAAGGTGACGAAGTAGCCAGCGGTATGCATGAAGGCCGCGGCTCCGATCAGACCCGCCAATGCCGCGAGCGCCCAGGACAGCCGCGCGTTGGCGTCGAAGAGCTTCTTTCGGCGCTCTAGATCCGGTTTCGGCACTGGTCGGGCTCCTCTTGGCGGATTACGACTCAGTGATACCCGGTCCTTCTGAGAATCCGCTGACGCATCGCCGAGGTGTTCGATAAGGATTGCCGGATATTCGCGGAAAGGACGCCGAGGTTCCGGCGCGATCGAATGGCCGATTCTCGGTTAGCGTGCACGAGTGGACTCTGTGTTCGACTATCTGCTGACCGAAGTGCTCGATCCGACACCGCTCGAGACAGTTGCCGATGCCTGGATCCGGCATCGAGTGGCCGCCGGGCGATTCGATACGACGGTGGATATCGCGATTGCCGGTGGATTCGGTGCGGACCGACTGGGTTTCGCATTCCTGTCCGGATATCAGGAGGCGCTGCGCGCCCTACTGCCCGATCTCGCGGCCGATGAACTGGTCGCGGTCTCCGCGACCGAGGCGGGCGGCGCGCATCCATCCGCGATCCAGACCGCGCTGACCGAAACCGACAGCGGCTGGCGGGTGAACGGGACGAAGACCTTTACGACATTGGGGATCCTGGCGCGGCGGCTCTTGGTGATCGCCAGCGCGGGCGTGGCGACGGATGGGCGCAATCGGCTGCGCGCCGTACTCGTGGACGCCGGACAACCCGGCGTGCACGTGACGAATCTGCCCGCGATACCGTTTGCACCCGAAATCCCGCACGCCACGGTGACATTCGCCGACGCTGTGGCCCAGGTGCTGCCCGGGGACGGGTACTCGGATTACCTCAAACCATTCCGCACCATCGAGGATGTGCACGTGCTCGCGGCAACGCTCGGCTGGCTGGTGCGGGTCGGGCGCGAGTCCGGCTGGCCGCGGGCGGTGCTGCAGCGGTTGCTCGCGGCGGTGGCCTTCGTGCGGGGCCTGGATATGGCTCGTCCTACCGCGCCCGGCGGACATATCGCCCTGGGCGGGGCGTATGAATTCTTCGAGTCGGTGCTGACGGAACTGGAGCCGCTCTGGGCCCGCGCCGACCCGGTCACCCGCGAGCGGTGGGATCGCGACCGTCGGCTACTGGCAACGGCGGGAAAGGTACGGGCGCAACGGTTGACGGTGGCCTGGCAATCGGTGGGCATCGACGATATCCCAGCGGTGCCGACGGATAGCTGAGCCGGATTTCGACCTGCCCCAGAAATGGGGAGCGGGCCTCGGCGAAGGGGGGGAGTTAGCCGAGGCCCGCGTAAGGTCGGCCCGGGGGGGAGGGGCCGACGTGAATGATCCTACGCGATGATCCAGGATTGTGTGTGCGTGGGGATCGCCACTTTCCAAGATTTTTTGGGTCGGCTTACCTGCTAGGTGCGTTGCTGTCGGCCAGGTAGCCGGACCGGTCGATAGCCGGTTCGTTCGGCAAATCCGTGACTGTTGTCAAAAATGTTGTCGCGCACGGTTTTACGGAGCGATCGTGATCCAGCTACCTGCCGAACGAAATGTGAAAACCATGCCGACCGATTGCTGTCGGTCCGGAATCGCGCCGCGGTTTCGTATCCCCGGCTGTGGATTTGGCCGGATTTGCCGCGTGTCGTTCGGGAGCGGGCATGTCGTGTACGCGGACTCCGAGTACCGGCCGGGCCCGAATCGGGTAGTGCGCTACGCGCGCTGGTCGAGTACCAGGGCGCGATGATCGAAACCGGTCGCATCCCGATCCGGCACCCCCGAGCACCGCCCGGAACGGGATGCGACCGTTCTATGTCCGGCACTGCCGCTGTCGGCGGGTGATATGCCAGGTGGGCGAATAATCACAGGAAATTGTCGGTGCCCAGGGCAATACTGGCTCGAGTAACGGCCTCGAACCCCAGGAGAATCATGCCCGACGCAATAGTCGCCGAGGGTCTGGTCAAACGATACGGCCAGTTGGTCGCCCTCGATGGACTCGACCTATCGGTGCCGGAGGGTACCGTCACCGCATTGCTCGGACCCAACGGTGCGGGCAAAACAACTACCGTCCGGGTGCTCACCACCCTGCTGATTCCGGACGCGGGCCACGCGACGGTTGCGGGTATCGACGTGCTCCGCAATCCACAGGCACTGCGCTCGCGCATCGGCGCGTCGGGACAGTACGCCGCCGTCGACGAATATCTCACCGGATTCGAAAACCTGGAAATGGTGGGGCGGCTCTATCACATGGGTGTGCAGCGAAGTAAGGAGCGGGCCAGGGAATTGCTGGAGCGATTCCGGCTCAGCGACGCCGCCGACCGGCCGGTCAAGGGCTATTCCGGAGGTATGCGCCGCCGCCTCGACCTGGCCGGTGCGCTGGTGGCGAATCCGCCGGTGCTCTTCCTCGACGAGCCGACCACCGGACTCGATCCGCGTGCGCGGCTCGACCTCTGGGATGTCATCGAGGAACTCGTTGCGGGCGGCACCACCCTGCTGCTCACCACGCAGTACATGGAGGAGGCCGACCGACTGGCCGATTCCATCGCGGTGATCGACCACGGCAGGGTGATCGCCCGGGGCACCGCGGACGAGCTCAAGACCCTGGTCGGCGGCGACCGCATCGAACTCACCGTCGACCACGCCGACAATCTCGCGACCGCCCAGGAGGCGCTGCAGGGCCTGGCGGACGGGGAGATCCATCTGGAGCCGGGGCTGCGCCGGATCACCGTTCCGGTCAGCGACGGCTCGCAGGCGCTCGTCGACGCCATCGGCAGGCTGAGCGTGCACAACGTACAGATCCACGATGTCGGCCTGCGTCGTCCGTCGCTCGACGACGTCTTCCTCAGCCTCACCGGACACGAGGCCGAGGAGCTGATCAACGGTGACGGACGACGCAATGGCGGCATGGCCGCGGATCGGCTCGAAGCAACGGAAGGACGCAACCGATGACCGCGGCCACTCTGGACACCAGAACCACCATGTCACTCGGTGAACGCCTGTCCATCGTCGCCAGCGACAGCGTGACGATCGCGAAGCGGAATGTCATCAAGATCAGGCGCGTGCCCGATGTGCTGATCTTCTCGACACTGTCGCCGATCATGTTCGTGCTGCTGTTCGCCTATATCTTCGGCTCGGCGATCGAGGTGCCGGGCATGTCGGGCGGCTACCGGGAGTTCCTGATCGCGGGCATTTTCGCGCAGTCGGTGGTGTTCGGCGCGACGTTCACCGGATTGGGCCTGGCCGAGGATATGCAGAAGGGCATTATCGACCGGTTCCGCTCGCTGCCGATGGCGCCATCGGCGGTACTGGTCGGGCGCACCATTAGCGATGTGGTGATCAACGTGGTCAGCCTCGTGGTGATGTCACTGACCGGATATGTTGTCGGCTGGCGGATTCGCGGATCGTTGCTCGACGCCGTGCTCGCGTTTGTGCTGTTGCTGCTGTTCGCCTACGCGATCTCGTGGATCATGGCCGTCGTCGGACTGCTGGTCCGCGCGCCCGAGGTGTTCAACAATGCCAGCTTCATGGTGATCTTCCCGCTGACCTTTCTGGCGAATACCTTCGTTCCGCTGGAGAATCTGCCGGCGGCGCTGCGGATATTCGCCGAATGGAATCCGGTGTCCGCGGTCACCCAGGCCACCCGCGACCTGTTCGGCAATACCAGCCCGCTGGCGCCCAAATCGGATGCCTGGTCCATGCAGCATCCGGTGGTGACCACGCTGGCGTGGGTGGTGATCATCCTGCTGGTGTTCATCCCGCTTGCGCTGCGGCAGTACCAGCGCACCGTCAGCCGGTGACCGGGTCGTGCTCGGTCACCGTCCGTCAGCGACTGTTGTCCACGCCGGCGCCCGCCACGGGCGTCGGCGCGGAACCATTGCGGGAGTATCCGATTCGCGGCGGCGCCGGTGCGGGCTCCGGCGGCTGCGGGCGCTTGCTGCGTACCAGCCAGGCCACGCCACCGGCCAGCGCGACAACGACCGCGGCGATCAGTCGGTTACGAGAACGTGCGGATACAAACAGTCGCCCCAAGGTCATTCGACAACTGTTGCATATACCCGCGCGTCGCGCAGTAGTACCAGTTCACGGCCGCATCCGGCGCTCATCCGCCTCCCCGAATATTTAGGCCACACAAGTCCGGAGCCTCGAGGTCCCCGTCGAGGGCCGGCGGTCGAGTGCCTCCCTGGTTTGGGCGTGCCCGCCGAGTTACCCATGTACAAGGGAGATCAGTTGACCGGTTATGCACAGTCTCCGGGGCGCTGTCGACTCGTGACGCGCCAAGCCACCGGCGCTGCAAGACCGTGTCGGACGATGGCTAGCATGACGGGGTGACCTCACCGAATCAGACCGCCGTGGCGACGGTGCACACCAACTACGGCGATATCAAGATCTCGCTCTTCGGTAACCACGCCCCGAAGACGGTGCGGAACTTCGTCGGCCTGGCCGATGGCTCGGCGCCGTACACCACCGAGAATGCGAGTGGAGGAAACTCCGGGCCGTTCTACGACGGCGGGGTCTTCCACCGGGTGATGGACGGGTTCATGATTCAAGGCGGTGACCCGACCGGCACCGGACGTGGCGGACCGGGTTACGAATTCGGCGACGAATTCCATCCAGAGCTGCGCTTCGACCGCGGCTACCTGCTGGCGATGGCGAATGCGGGACCGGGAACCAATGGTTCGCAGTTCTTCATCACCGTCGGCCCGCAGCCACACCTGAACCGCAAGCACACCATCTTCGGGGAGGTCGTCGACCCCGATTCGCGCAAGGTCGTCGATGCCATCGCGACCACGGCCACCGATCGCAACGACCGTCCCAAGGAAGCTGTCACCATCTCCGCAATCACTATCGAATGATCCGATGAACGCTCAGCCGCCCGCACCGACGTGCGTCCGCCACCCCAATCGCCCGACGGGCCTTGCCTGCACGCGTTGCGGGCGGCCCGCTTGTCCGGACTGCCTGCGACCCGCCGCGGTGGGTCAGCACTGTGTCGACTGCATCCGTCAAGGTCAGCGTGCGGACCGCCCGGTCCGCACCGTGGCCGGTGCGCAGACCGCACGGACCCCGATTCCGTATGTCACCTATGCGCTGGTCGCGCTGAACACCATTGTTTTCGCGATCACCGCTGGCCAATCGCGCAGTCTGGTCGAGAACACCGCCCATTCCGCGCTGTACGTCGACTGGGTGCTGTACCCGCCCGCGGTGGCGCACGGCCAATATGTGCGGCTGATCGGGTCTGGGTTCCTGCACTACGGTCCGATCCACCTACTGCTCAATATGTTCGCGCTGTATGTGGTCGGCCGGAGTATCGAGCCGGTACTCGGCCGGGCGCGGTATCTGGTGGTCTATCTGGTGTCACTGCTCGGCGGTTCGGCCGCTGTCATGATTTTCGCCAGGGACAGTCTCACCGCAGGTGCGTCGTGCGCGGTGTACGGCCTGTTCGGCGCGATCACGGTGATCCTGATCCGGGTGCGGCAGAATCCGAATCAGATGTTGATCCTCATCGGCATCAATGTCTTCATCAGTTTCTCGCTACCCGGTATCTCCCTGGCCGGACACCTCGGTGGATTGGCCGCCGGTACGCTCGCCGCGCTCGGCATTCTGTTCCTGCCCGAGTGGTTACGCGCGAAATCCCAAGACAACGCACGAATGATCGGCTGGGCGGCGGTTGCCGCGGTCGCGGTCGCGGCACTTGCCGTCATCGTTGCCGCAGCGATGTCACTGCGGTAAATGCTTCACGTGAAACGTTGTCCCCGCGCGGATTCAGCGTCTGCTACTGCGCGAGGCCATGCGCGACAAGAGTTTCGAAGACTTCGTCGGGACTGGTGCCGAGATCCCAGCGGCCGAAGATGAGCAGGCGTTCGTCGCCGTGGTGCTCGACATCGATTTCGAGCATGGGATTCTTGCGGCCCAGGCGGCGGTAACCGACGACCCGCGCGCGCAGAATCTGATCGCGCCGGTATTCGGTCGGTCCGGTGAGGGTGCGAACCACCAGACGTGGCTCGGGTCCGGAGGCGATGCTCAGTCGAGGCCGCTGCCGAAATCCGAGTCCGGCCAATGCCAGCAGGCCGACCGCGGCCAACCCGATGAGCAGACGGCTCGGTCCATCCTTGGCGAGGATGGCGGCACCGGCCAGCACCACGCCGCCGATGGTGACCGCGATGAGTGCGGCCATCGGCGTCGTCCAGGTGGTGCGTGGTTCGGGCGGCAGCGGATCAGGAGAATCGGATTCGGGATCCACGCGTCACTTTCCCCAATCGTTCCTCGAGTTGTCCACATGGTTATCCACAGGTGTGCATGAATGACACGTCTGTAATCCCAGCCGGTGGGACGGTTTGCAGGTCGCTCGAACCAGCCGGGTATGGGCCGGTCAGCGCCACCGCATCGTCATGATCAGGCCGATGACCATCAACCCGAAGCCGATCAGGAAGTTCCACGCGCCCAGATCCGCCATCCAGGTGATGCGGTCATTGGCCAGGTAGTAGACGAGCAGCCAGACCAGCCCGGCCAGCATGAAGCCGAGCATGATCACGACGTACCAGACCGGGGACGGTCCTACCTTCACCTTCACCGGCGTGCGGCTGGCGGGATTGATCGTGTAGTCGGTCTTCTTACGGACCTTTGACTTGGGCATGTCGTCCTCGTGTTCGGCGTTCAGGTCGGGTACCGGCGGGCAGGATTCGGTTGAATTATGGTGCCCCGGCTCGCTCGCCGCAGTCCCCGATCCGGCGAGCGCCGAAGGGGCCGGGCGAGGGCTCAGGTCCCCTCCGGTCTGCCTCTAGGCTATCCCAACTGGTAATGGATGCGACGGCCCGCCGGGTCGCCACGTAATCTCGACAGCATGCGTGTTCTGGTCGTCGACAACTACGACAGTTTCGTGTTCAACCTGGTGCAGTACCTCGGCCAGTTGGGTGTCGAGGCCGTGGTCTGGCGCAATGACGACCCGAAGCTGGCCGACCTCGATGCCGTCGTCACCGAATACGACGGCATCCTGATCAGCCCCGGTCCCGGCACCCCGGATCGGGCTGGCGCGAGCATCGACCTCGTACACGCCTGCGCCCGACACAGCATTCCGCTGCTGGGGGTGTGCCTCGGTCATCAGGCCATCGGCGAGGCGTTCGGCGGTACGGTCACCCGCGCGCCGGAACTGCTGCACGGCAAGACCAGTTCGGTGTTCCACCTGGGCGTTGGCGTGCTCTCCGGGCTGCCCGATCCGTTCACCGCGACCCGATACCACTCGCTCACCGTCCTCGAGGACACATTGCCCGCAGATATCGAGGTGATCGGCCGCACCGAGTCCGGAATCGTCATGGCCATGCGGCACCGCACACTGCCGATCCACGGTGTGCAATTCCATCCCGAATCGGTGCTGACCCAGGGCGGGCACCGGATGCTGGCGAACTGGCTCGAGGTATGCGGCGAGCGGCCGTCGGAGGGGTTGGTGGAGCTGCTGGAGGCGGAGGTTGCGGCACTGGTGACCCAGTGACGCAAGAAATCCGGCCCTACGTCCTGTTGTCGGTTGCGGTCAGCGTCGACGGATATATCGACGATGCGACCCCGGAGCGGCTGAAGCTGTCGAATGCGGCGGATTTCGATCGGGTGGATCAGCTGCGCGCGGATTCCGACGCGATCTTGATCGGTGCCGAGACGCTCCGTCGCGACAACCCCCGACTGCTGGTCAACAGCGCGCAGCGGCGGGCGGCGCGCATTGCGGCGGGTAAGCCGGAATACCCGCTGAAGATCGCCGTCAGCGCGCGCGGTGATCTGGATCCGGAACTGCGGTTCTGGCACCACGGCGGCGGCAAGCTCGTCTACACCACCGCCGCCGGTGCGGCGAAGCTCGGCGCTCGGCTGGCCGGTCTCGCCGAGGTGGTCTCCCTTGGCGCCGAAATCCAGCTCGGTGCATTGCTCGACGATCTCGGTCGGCGCGGCATCGCCCGGCTGATGGTCGAAGGTGGCACGCGCGTCCACACGGAATTTCTCTCGCGGGACCTGGCCGACGAGTTGCAGATGGCGATCGCGCCGATCGTCATCGGACATGCCGCAGCACCCCGCTTCCTCGGTCCGGCCGCCTACCCGGCTCGCAGAATGCATTTGGCCGATGTCACGCAGATCGGTGATATCGCGCTGCTGCGCTATCTGCCGCGACAGTCCGGCAGTGCCGCGCATGACCGCTGAGTGTCCCCGACCGCGGAGGTCTTCCGATGTCTGTTGATATCCAATTCATGCGCCGGGCAATCGAACTGGCGCGGCTGTGCCCGACCAGTCCGACCGCGTTCTCGGTCGGTGCGGTCATCGTGGCCGATGGCGTCGAAATCTCGACGGGCTACTCGCGGGAGACCGATGCGAAGGTCCATGCCGAAGAGTCCGCGCTGAACAAACTCGACGCGAACGATCCTCGGCTGGCCGAAGCGACGATCTACTCCACCCTGGAACCGTGTTCACAGCGCGCCACCGCGACGCGGCTGCCGTGTACCGACCGGATCCTGCGGGCCGGTATTCCGCGAGTGGTCATCGCCTGGCGCGAACCGGCCACCTTCGTGACCAATTGCGTCGGCGTGGAGAAGCTGCGCCAGCACGGCGTCGAGGTGGTCGAACTGGCGGAGCTGGCCGAGGAGGCGATGTCGATGAATCGCCACCTGGATCTTTCGTGACGGGTGCCGAATCCGTCGGGACGCGAGCTACGGCCTGCCGTAGATCGCGGTGACGAACTCGCTGAGCTGGTTGTCGTCGAGGTGCCGTGCGAGGTCGGCCTCGCTGATCATCCCGACCAGCCGCTTGGCTTCGATCACCGGCATCCGCTTGATCCGATGACTTTCCATCTGATCGAGCACCTCGTTGACATCCGCATCGGCGTCGACCCACCGCGGGGTCGCCGCACAGAGTTCTTCGGCGCGGGTGGTCGACGGCGCCCGGCCCTGGGCGACGCATTTGACCACGATGTCGCGGTCGGTGATGATCCCGCACATCCGTTCGTTCTCATCGGCGATGACCAGTGCGCCGACGCCGCGTTCGGCCATTACCCGCGCGGCCTTGCCGACACTCTCGTCCTTGGAAATCCACTCGGCCCCTGGCTTCATGATGTCCCTGGCAGTGGTCATGGGGCTGCCTCCTGTTCCACAGTGGGGTTGGGGATGGGCAGCCCCATTCTCGCTCCGATCAGACCGTGCGGTCCGCCTCTCCGCGTATTCAGGTGCTTGACCTGGGTGCCGCTATGGCGGACCGAGGACGTAGATGGTGACCGATATCGTTCCGGTCTTCGCGATCGACGAACCCGCGGCGGGCTGCTGGCTGACCACCCGCCCGACGCTATTGGTATCGAAGGTGCCCTGGGCCGACTGGTTGATCTGTGCCGCCGAGCCGGTCCACCCGGCCTGACGCAGTTTGTCCACGGCCTGTGCCGAGGTCAGCCCGATCAGCGACGGCATGGTGACCTGGTCACCACTGGAGACCTGCACGGTCACCGCCGACCCCTTGTCGGCCGTGGTGCCGCCAGCCGGATTCGTCGCGATCACCTCGCCCTTGGGCTTCGAGGAGGGCACCTCCTGGACGGTGATCTTGAATCCGGCGCTGTCCACCAGATTCGGCTGCGCGACGCTGATGTCCTGTCCGACCACATTCGGCACCCGGATCTGTTCCGGTCCGGCGCCGAGGATCACGACCACGGCCCGGTCGACATCGACCCGGTTGCCCGCCGACGGCTCGGTGCCGATCACCTTGTCGGTTTCCTGCGCACTCGACGGTTTGCGCTGCACGGTCGGGTCCATCCGCAGGCCGTTGGCATTGAGCTGCTGCTCGGCCTGCTGCAGGGTCATGCCGTCCAATCGAGGCACCGGGACCTGAGCCGGTCCGGTGGAGACCTGCACGGTGATGGTGCTGCCCTTGTCGACCCGGGAACCGCCGAGCGGCTGGGTCGAGATGACATTGCCGGTGGCCACCTTGCCATTCGGGTTCTGCTGGATGGCCACTGTGAAGCCGCGCTTCTGCAGCGATTCCTGAGCCTGCTGCGCCGTCATGTTCGAAAGGTCGGGCACGTCAACCTGATCCGGGCGCGCACCTGGCCCGATCAATACCCAGAACAGGGCGAATGCCACGATGACCGCGGCCGCCGCGCCGAGTGCGATGTAGAGATTGCGGCGCGGATTCGCCGGTTCGGCGCGTTCCTGCTCGGCGGTGTCGTCATTGCGCTCGACGGTCCGGAAGTTGCGCGGCGGCGGTTCGTTGGAGCCGAGGATGGTGGTGCGGTCCTCGTCGGTCATCACCATCGGCGCGCTCGGCTTCTGCCCGCCGAGCACCCGGATCAGATCGGCGCGCATCTCGGCCGCGGACTGGTACCGATTGGCCGGATTCTTGCTCATCGCCTTGAGCACGACGGAGTCCAGCTCGCGCGGCACTCCGTTATGGACGTGCGAAGGCAGCCGCGGGTCCTCCCGGACGTGCTGGTAGGCAACGGCGATCGGGGAGTCACCGGTGAAAGGCGGCTCGCCGGTGAGGATTTCGAACAGCACACAGCCGACGGAATAGACATCCGAGCGGGCGTCGACGGTCTCACCGCGCGCCTGCTCGGGCGACAGATATTGCGCGGTCCCGATCACGGCCGCGGTCTGGGTCATCGGATTGGAGCTGTCGGCGATCGCCCGCGCGATGCCGAAGTCCATCACCTTCACCGCGCCGGCCCGGTTGATCATGATGTTGGCCGGCTTCATATCGCGGTGCACGATCCCGGCCTTATGGCTGAAGTCCAGTGCGGCGCAGACGTCGGCGACGACCTCCATGGCCCGGCGCGGCGGTATCGGCCCCTTACCGCGCACGATGTCGCGCAGCGTGTCACCGTCGACGTACTCCATCACGATGTACGGCAGCGGGCCGCCGTCCACCTCCGCCTCGCCGGTGTCGTAGACCGCGACGATGGCCGGATGGTTCAGTGCGGCGGCGTTCTGAGCCTCGCGCTTGAAGCGCAGATAGAACGTTGGGTCGCGGGCGAGGTCGGCGCGCAGCACCTTGATCGCCACGTCCCGGCTGAGCCGCAGATCACGCGCCTTGTGGACTTCGGACATGCCGCCGAACCCGATGATCTCACCCAGCTCGTAGCGGGAGGAGAGATTCTTCGGGGTCGTCATGGTTGTCCTTGCGGAGTAGCAGCGCCGGGGGTGGCCGAGGGTCCTCGGGCACCGGGACTATCCGGAAATGGTAAGTCGAGCGTAGGGAACCACGAGCCTCTGGTGGTGGTGGACGGAGTCGTTGTTTTCGAGGTCTTCGTCGTAGTCGGCGCCGTGGTGCTCGGAGTCGTCGTCGGCGGCTGCGTTGTCGTCGTCGGCGCTTCCGTTGTTGTCGGCGGTGGCGGTGCCGGTCTTGTCGTGGGAACGATGGTCGTCGGCGGCTCGGTTGTTGTTGTTATCGTCGTCGGCGCGATCACCGGCGGCGGCACGACCTTCGTGGTGGTGGTCGGGCGCACGGTATCCGGATTGGTATCGCCACCGAAGAGCAACCAGAGCACGAGACCGACGAGCAGTACCGCGCCGACGGCGACGGCCGCACCGACCTTCTGGCCGCTGGTGAACTTCGAAGTCTCCGGACCGGGCCCCGAGTTGGCTCGGGTGGCACCGGAACTCATCACGGTCCTCGGCGCGCCGGCGGGCGTTTGTCTGCTCGAACCGGCGCCCGCCCCACCCATCGGGGTGGCCGGGGTGTTGTACCGGACCGTCGGGCCCTCATGGTCCTGCGACGGCAGAATCACCGTCGGGCCGGGCGGCAGCACCCGGGTCGCACCGGTCGCCATCGGTGCGCCGGTGGCGACCGGCGGTGGTGGGCGACGGCCGGCACGCACGGCGGCGACCGCGTCGGCGAATTCGCCGCCGCTGGCATAGCGCAGCGTCGGATCCTTGCCCATGGTGATCTCGATGAGCTCACGCACATTGGGTGGCAGATCGGACGGCATCGGCGGCGGGGCCTCGCGCACATGTTTCATCGCGACGGTGATCGCGCCGTCACCGGTGAACGGCCGTTGTCCGGCCAGCGCCTCATACCCAACCACACCCAGTGCGTAAACATCACTGGCTGCGGTCGCATCCTCGCCGACCGCCTGCTCCGGTGCGATGTACTGGGCGGTGCCCATCACCATGCCGGTCTTGGTCACCGGGGAGGCGTCGACCGCCTTGGCGATGCCGAAGTCGGTGATCTTCACCTGACCGTGCGGGGTGACCAGGATATTGCCCGGCTTCACGTCACGGTGTACGACGCCGGCGGCATGTGCGACCTCGAGTGCGCGGCCGGTCTGCTCCAGCATGTCCAGCCCCTGGGCCACCGAGAGTCGGCCGAGCCGGTTCAGCACCGTATTGAGCGGCTCGCCCTGCACCAGTTCCATGACCAGGTAGGCGGTTTCGCCACCGCTCGGATCGAGGGTCTCACCGTAGTCGTAGATACCGGCGATGCCGGGGTGATTCAGCTGGGCCGTGGTCTTGGCCTCGCTACGGAACCGGTGCCGGAAGGTGGGGTCGGCCGAGAACTCCGACTTGAGCACCTTCACCGCGACCCGGCGGTCCAGCCGGGTGTCGAGCGCCTCCCAGACCTGGCCCATACCGCCCGTGGCGATCAGGCGTTGCAGGCGATATCGGTCGGCGATCATCGCGCCGTTGTTCAGCATCCCGGCCCCCGTATATCCACTCGCACGTTCATATCTCTCAGCGCCCTCGCAAACCGGCGTCAAGCACCGCGCGGGCGATCGGCGCGGCCACCGAGCCACCGGTAGCGGCCAGCGCCCGATCGCCACCGTTCTCCACGATCACCGCGATGGCGATCTTGGGGTTCTGTGCGGGGGCGAAGGCGATGTACCAGGCGTGTGGTGGCGTATTGCGCGGATTGCTGCCGTGCTCGGCGGTTCCGGTCTTCGAGGCAATTTGGTACCGGGTTTGGCCGTGTCCGACGGTGTTGTCCTCCGACGCGATCATCAGGTTGGTCAGCGTCGACGCTACCTGGGCGCTGACGGCTTGTCCGACTGAGACGGGTTTATTTTTCGAGAGCTCGCTCAGATCGGGTCCCTGCAGTTGGTCGACCAGGTACGGCTCCATGCGGACGCCGCCGTTCGCGATGGTCGCGGCAATGACCGCATTGTCCAGTGGGGTGAGTGCGACGTCGCGCTGGCCGATGCTGCTCTGGGCCAGTGCGGCGTTGTCCGGAATGGTGCCGACGGTGCTCTCGGCCACCGGAATCGGGATGCCGCGGTGCGCGCCGATGCCGAATGCGGCGGCCTCATCCTTCAGATTCGAGGCGCCGACCTTGAGGCCGAGTTCGACGAAGGCGGTATTGCAGGATCTGCGGAAGGCCTCGGTGAGCGTCGCGGTCGGGCCGTTGCCGCAGGTGGAGCCGTTGTAATTCTCCAGCGTCGTGGTGGTGCCGGGCAGGGTGATGTTGGGTGCGGCGGTGAATTGGTCATCCGGGGTGGCGGTGCCGTTGGCCAACGCGGCGGCGGTGACGACCACCTTGAAGGTGGAACCCGGCGGATAGGTCTGCGACACAGCACGATTCAACATGGGTTGGCGCTGGTCCGCACTCAGCTCTTCCCAAGACTTGGTGCCCTGGGCGCCATCGTGGCCGGACAGCAGGTTGGGATCGTAGCTGGGGGTGGAGACCATGGTGAGAATCTTGCCGGTACTCGGCTCGATCGCCACCACGGAGCCGGTGAAGCCCTTGGCGGTCAACTGCTCGTAGGCGACCTGCTGCATCATCGGATCCAGCGTGGTGAGCACATTGCCGCCGCGTGGATCACGACCGGAGATCATGTCGATCAGGCGGCGCCCGAACAGCGAGTTGTCCGAGCCGTTGAGCATCGTATCCTCGGCGCGCTCCAAACCCGTGCTGCCGTACTGCATCGAGTAGAAACCGGTGACCGGGGCGTACGCCTCCGGATCCGTCGGATAGGTGCGCAGGTACTTGTAGCGGTCCTCGGTCGCGACCGAACTGGCCAATACGGTGCCGCCCGCGGAGATCTGCCCGCGCTGGCGCGCGTACTCGTCGAGCAGTACGCGGGAGTTGCGTGGATCGGTGCGGTAGTCGTCGGCCTTGATCACTTGCACATAGGTGGCGTTGATCAGCAGCGCGACGATCATGAGCATCACCGCGACCGCGACCCGTCGTAGCGGTGTGTTCATTCCTGCGGCCTCGCTTCCGGTTTGCGCAGGAGTTCGGTCGACGCCTCTGCGATCGGGGCCACCGCATCCTTCTTGCGCACCGGCGCCGGGGCACGAGCCGCGTCGGACACCTTGATCAACAGGGCCAGCAGTGCGTAGTTGGCCAGCAGCGACGAACCACCGTAGGACATGAACGGGGTGGTGAGGCCGGTCAGCGGAATCAGTTTGGTGACACCGCCGACCACCACGAACAGCTGGATCGCGATGGTGAAGGCCAGCCCTGCCGCCAGCAGCTTGCCGAAACTGTCACGCACGGCCAGCGCGGTCCGCAGGCCGCGCACCACGAACACCAGGAACAGCAGCAGCACCGCGGCGAGTCCGAACAGGCCGAGTTCCTCGCCGATGGTGGTGATGATGAAGTCGGTCTTGGCGAAGGGCACCTGAGAGGGCCGCCCGCTGCCCAGGCCGGTGCCCGCAAGTCCGCCGGTGGCCAATCCGAACAGCGACTGTGAGATCTGGTAGCCGGTGTTGTTGTAATCGGCGAACGGGTGCAGCCAGGTCTGCGTGCGCACCCGCACATGGCTGAAGGCCTGGTAGGCGAAGAAGAATCCGATGGTCAGCAGCGCGCCGCCGATAACGAGCCAGCCGACCCGTTCGGTCGCGATGTAGAGCATCACCAGCACGGTGCTGAAGATCAACAGCGAAGTGCCGAGGTCCTTTTCGAAGACCAGCACCCCGATGCAGACGATCCAGACCACCAGGATCGGCCCGAGGTCGCGGGCGCGCGGGAACTCCATGCCGAGGAAATGCCGCCCGGCCGCGGTGAACAGATCGCGCTTGGCGACCAGCACCGAGGCGAAGAAGATGATCAGCAGGATCTTGGCGAATTCACCCGGCTGCACACTCAATCCGGGCAGCCGGATCCAGATCTTGGAGCCATTGGTCTCCGAATACGCGCCCGGCAGCAATGCCGGAATCGCCAGCGCGACAAGGCCGATGAGGCCTAGGGTGTAGCTGTAGCGCGCCAGCGTGCGGTAATCGCGCAGCACGACCAGGATCGTGATGAAGATGATCATCCCCAGGCCGGTCCACAGGATCTGTTGATTGGCATCGGGGGAGGGAATCGGCCAGGAGTTGTATACGGCCGTTTGCGCATCGGCGAGATCGAGCCGATGGATCAGTACCAGGCCGAGTCCGTTGAGCAGCGCCGCAATCGGAAGCAGGAGTGGATCGGCGAATGGAGCGAAGCGCCGCACTGCCAGATGTGCCACGGCGAACAGGGCGAGATAGGCGAGACCGTACTTGGCGATGTCCAAGGTGACCGATTGTTCCTGGCTCGCCTCCACCAGGAACAGTGAGATGGTGACGATCACTGTCGCACCGGCGAGCAATAAGAGTTCGGCGTTGCGTCTGGTCGACGGCGGCGGCGCGGGCGCGAATCCGCCAGGGGGACTGGGAAAGGCCCCAGCGGACGGCGGTGCCGGAGCGGACATCAGTCCGTCACCCGGCAAGGCTCCCCCGCCGTCTGGGGGTTCGACGACGCGGTCGCCGTCGGGGTCTTGACGTCGGGGATCTTGGTCTCGCTCGGCTGCTGCGGTGCGGGCGGCTGATGGTTCTCGCCGGTCGGAGCAACAGGCGTGGGCGCGGGCGCACCGGGCGCTGCGGGCGGTTCGGCGGGCGGAACGACGCCGGGCTGGGGCACCGCCTCCTTGGGCGGGCAGACGGGCAGCAGTTCCTTCTGCGCCAGGGTCTGCATCTGCTTGCGGGCGTCGTCCAGCGAACCCGGCGGCAGACCCTTGTCCACCTGATCGCGCCCGGTCTGCTTGAGATCGGACACCTCGAGCGACTTGCACTTCGCCGGCAGACCCTCACTGGGCTGCTTCAGCGTGAGCGCGCCGCTGGCGTCGACACAGCCGACCGATTCGACCTCGTGGATCGAATATCCGAGCACCGAACCCGGGAGTCCGCGCAGGATGACGACCTGGCCGCTATCCGCACCGACGTAGTAGTTGCTGCGAATCATCTTGTAGCCGACCAGCAATCCGACAGCCGCGGCCGCCACCAGGGCGACCGCCAGCAGAATCCAGCGCAGCCGGTGGGATTTACTCGGCGGCGGCGTCTCGGGCGTGGCGGCGGCGCGGCGCGGCTCCGCCCGCGGTGGACGCATCGCCGCGGCGCGACCGGCGGCGGTATTCGGCGGCGGGGTGTCCTCGTCCTGACCGGAGGCCGCACCCGCGACGATCGGGTGGCTCTGCCCGTAGTCCAGATCGATGACATCGGCGACGACCACGGTGACGTTGTCCGGGCCGCCGCTGCGCAGCGCGAGTTCGATGAGCCGGTCGGCGCATTCGTCGGTGCCGCCCTCGCGCATGGTGTTGGCGATGGTCTCATCGCTGACCACATCGGAGAGCCC
Organism: Nocardia sp. NPDC004604; assembly: GCF_040609795.1. Lineage (NCBI taxonomy): Bacteria > Bacillati > Actinomycetota > Actinomycetes > Mycobacteriales > Nocardiaceae > Nocardia > Nocardia sp. NPDC004604. The sequence continues at coordinate 34,764 of NZ_JBEXLC010000041.1, read as the reverse complement.
ATCGGAGCACAGCAGATAGCGATCGCCCGCACGGGCCTCGCGCATGATCAGCGTCGGCTCGATCTCGTTACCGGTGAGTGCGCGCATGATCAGCGAACGCTGCGGATGGGTATGCGCCTGCTCGGGGGTGATCCGGCCCTCGTCGACCAGCGACTGGACGAAGGTGTCGTCGCGGGTGATCTGGGCCAGCTCGCCGCCGCGCAGCAGATAGGCGCGGGAGTCACCGATGTGGACCAGGCCGAGTTTCTTGCCCGCGAACAGGATTGCGGTGAGCGTGGTGCCCATGCCGTCGAGTTCGGGCTCTTCCTCGACGTGATCGGCAATGGCGGCATTGCCCTCGTGGGTGGCGGTATTGAGCTTGCCGAGCAGATCGTCACCGGGCTCGTCGTCATCGAGATGGGCCAGGGCGGCGATCATCAGCTGCGATGCCACCTCGCCGGCGGCGTGGCCGCCCATACCGTCGGCTAGTGCGAGCAGCCGTGCGCCCGCATAGACGGAGTCCTCGTTGTTGCCTCGGACAAGACCGCGGTCGCTGCGCGCTGCGTAGCGGAGAACAAGTGTCACGATCGCAGCTCGATCACTGTTTTGCCGACACGGACGGGGGTACCGAGTGGAACTCGGACTGCGGTGGTGACTTTCGCACGGTCGAGGTAGGTACCGTTCGTCGAGCCGAGGTCTTCGACGTACCAGTCGTCACCGCGTGGTGAGAGCCGCGCATGTCTGGTAGATGCGTAATCATCGGTGAGTACCAGCGTTGAGTCGTCCGCACGTCCGATCAGCACCGGTTGGGTGCCGAGCGATATGCGAGTGCCGGCGAGTGAACCTTGAGTCACCACAAGAAATTTGGCGCCCTTCTGGCCTCGGCTGAAAGACGGCAGCACCGTGGAACCGCGAGCGGCCCTGGGCTGGATCCGGATGCCGGATGCCGCGTAGATGTCGCTGCGCAGGGTGCGCAACACCGCCCACACGAATAACCACAACAGCAGCAGGAACCCCGCACGGGTCAGTTGCAGGATCAGTCCCTGCACGGCGCTCCACCTCCTGTTCGACCGTGTACGTCGGTGCCCGTAGGTGCGAGTTCGCCCCCACCGGCTTGCTGGTTTCGCGAGCCCCGGTCCTGGCGACGCGCGTGTGTTGGCAGCATCATAGGGCCGTGGGTCGAGTTCGATCACGATACGGCCGCAGAATCCCTGTACGCCATGTCGTGACCTGCATCGCGAGCTTACGGGATCAGACGATACGGATCAGGATCTCGGAATGCCCGGCGCGGATAACGTCACCATCGGCAAGCTGCCAATCCTGGACGGGTGAGCCGTTGACGAGGGTGCCGTTGGTCGAACCGAGGTCCGAGAGCATCGCGGTCTGCCCGTCCCAGCGAACCTCGATGTGACGGCGCGAAACTCCGGTATCCGGCAGCCTGAAATGCGCGTCCTGACCGCGGCCGATGATGTTGCTGCCCTCGCGGAGCTGGTAGGTGCGGCCGCTGCCGTCGTCGAGCTGTAGCGTCGCGGAGTAGCCCGAACCGGCCTGTGCGCCACCGCCATACGCGGGGGCCGCATAGCCGCCGCCCTGCGCGCCGTAGCCGGGCTGTTGCGAGTAGGCCTGGCCGTAGCCGCCCTGCTCGTCCGGCGCGGCGTAGCCCGGCTCGCTGTAACCCGGTTCCGCGTAGCCCTGCTCGCCGTAGCCGGACTGCGCGTAGCCCTGCTGTCCGTAGCCCGGCTGCTGACCGTAACCGCCCTGGTCGGCGTAGCCCTGCTCGGCGTAGCCGGACTGGCCGTAGCCCTGCTGGCCGTAGCCTTGTTCGCCGTAGCCCTGCTGTCCGTAGCCCGGCTCCTGGTAGCCCTGCTGGCCGTAGTCCTGATCGGCGTAGCCACCCTGCTGCTGGCCGTAGCCGCCGTGCTCGCCATAGCCCTGCTGGCCGCCGCTGTAGCCCGGCTCCTGGTAGGCCTGCTGACCGTAGCCCTGGCCGCCCTGCTGGTAGTCGTAGCTGTTCTGGTAGTCGCCGTAACCCTGCTGCGAGTCCGGTGCCTGGTAGTCGGAGCCACCGCCATAGGGCGCGCCGCCCCGGCCGTAGTCATCGCGGTACGCACCGTTCGGCGGTCCAGGCCGCCCCGTGGGCGGCGGTGCGTACCCGCGGTTGCGTGGATCGGACTCCGCGTGCTCACGGCTTGGGTCGTAGCCTGAGTTCTGCGTCATGGGGCCAGCTCCTGGTTGCGGGTTTGCAGGTTGTTGTGGCGGGGGTTCGGGGCTGCGAGCCGGGGTGGCTCTGCGGCCGACGTCGGGATCGACCCGACCGCTCGCCCTGAACTGTCCGGTGTGCAGCGTAGGTGATGCCTCGAATGCCACGTGTACTTCGCCGTAGGTCTGCCAGCCTTGTTCGCGGATGTAGTCCTGTAGGTGTTTGGCGAATGCGCGGGTAGTGAGGTCGTGGTCGGCGTCGAGTTGTTGGTGATCAGAGGTGTTGATGGTGATCACATAGTTGTTGGGCGCCAACAGATGTCCGCCGCCCAGATCCTGGATGTTGTCGGTGGCTTCCTGCTTGAGCGCCGCCTCCACCTCCTGGGGTACGACACTGCCGCCGAACGCTCTGGCGAACACGTCACCGACGGCGCCTTGAAGGCGACGCTCGAATCGAGAAACGATGCCCATCTCGGCCTCCCTTCGGTGAGCGTCTCTACTGATTCATAACAACGACACGCGTATATGGCGTGTCGCGTATCGACCACGTTCATTGCATGATATCCACGATCGTCCACACCTGTAACTCCTGGAAAGCCTGGCGGGTTCCCGCCACCGCCCAGTCCGCGCCGCAGGGCCGCCAGCAGGTGATTTCGTGTCTCGCCGACCCCCGTGATACTGTCTCCCAGTCGCTCGGGCGAGTGGCGGAATGGCAGACGCGCTGGCTTCAGGTGCCAGTGTCCTTCGGGACGTGGGGGTTCAAGTCCCCCTTCGCCCACAGAGATGGTAGGGGCCGCAGGTCAGAGGGTTTTCCTCTGGCCTGCGGCTTTTTTCGTCGACAGGATTTGTTGACGTCTGTGGGCGTGCATAGGTGTTGATCGCGTGTCCCTAGGGATCGTTTTTCCTGTCGCCTTGAACAAGTGGTTTCCCTTCTGCGTCAGTGGTTTTGAATCCATGTCGACGAGCTGACTCAGCTCCGCTGACCTACCGGACAGACCGGCCGCTTCCCCGTCTACAGCTGCGACCGTTCGTCCCCGATCACCACCCGTTACCAGCCGCCCGATAAATACGGCGCGGACCACGGACGGCAGATTCGCTGCCCCGTGCTACGCCGGGCGGGCTGAAGTCGATAACCGTCTAGGGGAACGACGACGATCGGACTCGAGAACATGACGGATGTTGGAACCACCACCCCCATGACGTGTCACGCGACGCGGGGTGCGCTCATTGCTGGGGTGGTCGGGATGGCGCTCGTGTTGGCGGCTGTGGTGTGGGGTGTGTCGAGTGGGCGAGCACTCGAGGGCACCGCGCGTACCGACGGAACCGTGCTGCTCGCGAGCTCGGGCGATGGCCGGGGGGTCGAGTTTGTCGTCGACGGAACGCGGTATACGACAAGAACCTCGGCATACAGCGTGTTGCACAGCTACTCGACCGGTGAGCGGGTGCCCGTCGCCTATAACCCGAAGGATCCCGCCGAGGCGGAGGTGGCGGATCTGCACTCGACCTACGGCGGGCCGCTGTTCGCGGGCGGATTCGGCATCCTGGTCGCCGCCGCTTGCACCGTCGGGTACGTCAATGGGCGACGAAAGGCGAAACTGCGGGAATGGCTCGATCGGCTGAGCCCGGACAAAGAACCGGTATGACATGCGCGGGCCCGGCCCGGATCGAAGGATCCTGGCCGGGCCGGGATTGCCCGACGATCAGTTCGAGCTGTTGGCGAACATGCCGGGCTGGTAGGAGCCGCCTTGCTGGCGCACGATTACGCCGAGCCGGTTGGCCGCATTGATCTGGGCGACCAGCGCGACCATCGCGGCGATCTGATCGTCGTCGTAGTGCTTGCGCACTGCGGTCCAGGTCTCGTCGGACACACCGTGATGGGCGTCGGCGAGGCGGGTGCCCTCCTCGGCCAGCGCGAGCGCCGCCCGCTCGGCCTCGGTGAACACGGTGGACTCGCGCCAAGCCGCGACCAGGTTGATGCGCACCGTGGCTTCCCCGGCGTGTGCGAGGTCCTTGCTGTGCACGTCGGTGCACCAACCGCAGCCATTGATCTGGCTGACGCGCAGCATCATCAGATCCTGGGTGACCTTGGGCAGCGTCGACTCGAGGATTACCAGGCTGGCGATTCCGAACCGCTTGAAGAACTTGGCGCCGATCTCGTTTGCGGACAAATTGATACGGGGTTCCACGATGGTGGCCTCCTGCTTCGGGATCACTGAACGCACACAAGATGCCGACGACCCGATCCCTGTGACGCGGCGGAAATGTGACGTGCGGCACAACTTCTCGGTGTCACAGAACGACGGTGCCCGGTGTCTGGTGGGGACATAGTCGAGAGTGAAGAGGACCCCATGGCCGATGCGTCGCAGACCGCGTCCGAGTTTCGCGGCGAGAGCCGCGACGACCGCCCGGACCCCGCCACGGCGGCATTCCTCGGGCACCGCAACCTGCTCTTCACCGTCGCCTACGAGCTACTCGGCTCCGCGGCCGACGCCGAGGACGTCCTCCAGGAGACCTGGCTGCGCTGGGCGAACGTCGACCTCACCACGGTGCGAGCCCAACGCGCCTACCTGGTCCGGATCACCACCCGCCAAGCACTCATCCGGCTGCGCACGCTCGGCCGCCGCAGAGAGTCCTACATCGGCCCGTGGTTGCCCGAACCGCTGCTCACCACGCCCGACGTGGCTGAAGACATCGAACTGGCCGACAGCGTCTCCATGGCAATGCTGCTCGTACTCGAAACACTCACCCCGACCGAACGAGCGGTATTCGTACTCCGCGAAGTCTTCGACATCGCCTATGACGACATTGCCGAAGCCGTCGACAAAACCCCCGCCGCGGTCCGCCAGATCGCCCACCGCGCACGCACCCATGTTGCGGCCCGCCGACCACGCGGACCAATATCCCCGGCTCAAACCCGAAACGCCCTCGCGGCATTCCAACGGGCGATCGAAACCGGCGATCTGCAAACCCTGTTCGACATCCTCGCGCCGGATGTCGTTCTCTTGGGTGATGGTGGCGGCGTCAAACAGGCCGCACTGTCGCCGGTTATGGGGGCCGAGAGCGTGGTCGATGTGCTCGGCCGCATCGCCGCCGTCGCGTCGCTGCAGCGGGCACAGGTCAATGGCTACCCGGCGCTGATCGTCCGGATGGACGGCGAGATCGACACCGTAATCGCCGTCCGTATCGACGACGGCGTCATCACCGGGCTCTACGCCGTGCGCAACCCCCAGAAGCTGTCGCATATGTGGCACGAGACCACGCTGCGCCGCTGAGCCCGGACACCCCCGAGGCAGTCCGACACATTCGAGCAATCACCCCATCGGTCATGACCCAGGAATTACGGTGCTGTCATGGCGAACCCGGAAGAGGGCGATCACGCGACCGGTCGGCGTTCGCAGGCGCGGGTGTGGCTCGTGCCCGCCGTGATGGTTTCGCTGCTCATGGCCCTGCTGGCCACCATGTACCTGGCCTATGTGGTCGATCCGTCGAAGCATCTGCACGGCTTCCCGATCGCGCTGGTGGATCAGGACACCGGGGATGTGCTCGGCGGGCAGCCGACCAATGTGGGCAAGCAGATCAGCGATGCACTCGTCCAGCAGATTCCCAGCGACAAGATCGACCTGCGGGCACTCGGGATCAACGAGGCGCAGCACGAGTTGAATTCGGGGAATGTGTACGGGGCGATCGTCATTCCGAGCGATTTCACCAAGCGGCTGGGATCTTCGCGACCGCCAGCATGGTCCCCGGAGACATCAGCCAGCCGATCATCACCGTGTACACCAATCCACGGACCGGGTCGTTCTCACCGCAGGTCGTGCAGACCGTCGCGGGCAGCGCACTGGCTCGAGCCAATCAGACGGTCGGGGAACGGCTCACCGAGACCGTGCGGACCCAACTGCAATCCTCCGGGGGTGGGCAGGCACCCGAATTGGTCGGCCTGAGCCGGTTGATGCTGGCCAAGCCCATAGACGTGGTCGTCACGCCGTTCCATCCGCTGCCCGCGGGCACCGGCGGCGGGCTCACCGCCTTCTTCTACACCATGATGGTGCTGCTGGCCGGGTTCACCGGCGCCATGGTGATCAATGGCATGGTCGATTCCTCGCTCGGCTTCGCGCCCACCGAATTCGGCCCCTGGTACGTGCACTATCCACCGACACCGATCTCCCGGCTGCACACACTCCTGCTGAAGTGGGGCATCATCACCGGCACCGCGCCGGTGGTCGCGGCTATCTTCATGGGGGTCGCGCATTGGCTGGGGATGCCCATCGACCGGCCGCTGCTGCTGTTCCTGTACAGCACCTTCGCGATCATTGCCGTCGGCGTGACCGCACTATCGATCGTGTCCGCGCTCGGCACCGCTGGCATGCTGATCAACCTCATCCTGTTCATCGTGCTCGGCCTGCCGTCCTCCGGGGGCACCATCCCGATCGAAGCGCTGCCGAAATCCGTTGCCAGGCTTGCCGACTTCGAACCGATGCACCAGGTGTACCTCGGCATCCGCGCCATCCTGTACTTCAATGCCGACGGCGCCGCCGGACTCAGCCGCGCAAGCTGGATGACCCTGCTCGGACTGGCCATCGGACTGTCGCTGGGCGCGATCATCACCCGCTACTACGACCGCAAGGAACTACACCGCGCACCCACTGCCGCCCGATGATCCGCTTCCGCAGTTCCTGACCGGGAGGTCGCGGTTCACCGGTTGTTACGCACGACGCCGCCGGGAAAACCGGATGACACCGCATTCGGCGGTCCTTAATATCGGGCCTATGCACCGATACGTACCGATCACCCCGCCGCCCGCCGTTTGAGCGGGGTGTAGGACCGCGCACCACCTCGTAAGTGCGTGCGCCGCTCGGGCATTGGTTGTGCACCTCGCTTCCGCGACCCCAATTCTCTTCTGTCGCAGGAGCGCGAACTCTTCATGTCCACATCTGTCTCTACCGCCAGCCGGTCCGGGCTCGCCTGCCTTGTCGGCGCCGGACTCCTAGCGGGCACCGGCGGGCTGCTCGGCAGCCTCCTGCAACGCGCCACCGGCCTTTCGCCGGTCTCCATCGCCACCTGTCGGCTCACCGTCGGCGGGCTATTGCTGGTCGCGGTACTCATCGTGACCCGACGGCCTTGGCCGCGAGACGTCGTGGCCTGGCGCAGGATCGGTGTGATCGCGGTGCTTTCCGCGACTGTCCAGGCGAGCTTTTTCGGTGCCGTCGCGGCATCGTCGGTGAGTCTGGCGACCTTGATCACCATCGGGATGTCACCCGTGGTCGTCGCGCTGTTGGAACAGCTGACCGGTAGGCGCGTCCTGGATCGTCGCCGTGCCGCGACTATCGCGATCGCACTGTTCGGGTTGATCCTGTTGGTCGGCGCGCCGGCGGACCGCGCGGATGCGGGCGGGATATTCGCCGGTGCGGCAATGGCATTGGTATCCGCCTGTGCCTTCGCGACGATCACGGTGATCAGTGCCCGCCCGGTGCCCGGACTCGACGTAATGACCACAACGGGTTTCGGCCTTACCGGCGGTGCGGTGCTGCTGACACCGGCCGCGGCGATATCCGGGTTCGCATTCGTTCCGACTGCGCACAGCATCACCCTGATCGCTGCGCTCGGGTTACCCACCGCATTGGCGTACACCCTGTACTTCCGCGGGCTGTCCCGGGCCGGTGCGGGCACGGCCGCGGTATTGGCCCTGCTCGAGCCGCTTGCCGGCACGGTATTGGCCGTGGCGATACTCGGTGAACGATTGACGCCGACCGGGTTGGCAGGCGCGGCGTTCCTGACCGCGGCGCTGGTGCACGCCAGCGTTCAGCCGCAAACCGGCGCGACGGTGTAGAGCTTCGCGAAGGTCTCCGGCCCTGGCTGCTCGATCGACGAGGGCGGGGAGACCAAGCCGGCGCGCCGTCATGGGCGACAACGGAATTCACGGCATCAACGGCCCCGGATCTCGCCATGGGGACCCGGGGCATCGTGTTCGGCCCGTGACGGTACTGCCGGGCCGCCTGAGTCGGACGCCATTCGGCGCTGGGTTACCTCCGAATCCGGTAACGGATCAGGACGTCGAGCTCGTTGCGTAGTGCTGGGCGATCTCATCACTGGTGGTGAGCCATACGCCCGGATGGTTCGCCACATGATCCAGTGCCTGCTCCAGATATTTGATGCGGAAGGCCTGGCCGATGACGAAGGGATGCAGGGCCAAGGCCATGACCGCATGAGCGACCGCATCCGCGCGACGCCATCGCCGAGTACCTCGAGGCCGTCAGGGAAAACGCCACGTCCTGATCGCGGCCCGAGCGGCGTCACTGTTCCAAGGACCCGGCGAACCTGTTGACTCTCAATGAGAACCTGTTCTAACTTTTGGCATGCGCAGATATGAGGGTCGCCGGGTATTGGTCACCGGAGCGGGATCGGGCATCGGGCAGGGCATTGCCCTGCGGCTACTCGACGAGGGGGCGGCATTGGTCGCCGCCGACATCGATGCGGCCGGACTGGAGACCACCGCGGCGAAGGCAGGTGACGCGGCAGATCGGCTGCGGACCGTCGAGGTGAATGTCGCCGATATCGAATCGGTGCGCGCCGCGACGGGCGCGGCGGCCGAATTCCTCGGTGGCCTGGATGTGCTGGTCAATGCGGCGGGCATCCTGCGTCCGGCGCGCACCGAGGATATGCCGCTCGAGGTGTGGAACCAGGTGATCACGGTCAACCTCACCGGCACCTTCCTGATGACCCAGAGTGCGCTGCCCGCGCTATTGGAGTCCGGACACGGTGTCGTGGTGAACCTGTCCTCGACCGCGGCCTTCAGCGCAGCGCCCTACCTCGCGGCCTATGCGGCATCGAAGGGCGGGGTCAACTCCTTCACCCACGCCATCGCGCTGGAATACGCCAAACAGGGCCTGCGCGCGGTGAATATCGTGCCCGCGGGCATCACCAGTGGGATCACCACCAAATCGATTCGCGATCAGCCGGAGGGCTTCGATCCGCAGCTGTTCTCCCGGATGACCGGCTGGCTCAATGGCGGCGCGCTGGGCAGTCCGGAAGATATCGCGGGTGTGGTCGCGATGGTCGCCTCCGATGACGGCCGGTACATGACCGGTACCGAGATCCGCATCGATGGCGGGGCCCTGATGTAGTCGGGCCGGGCGGTGGTCAGGCGGGTCGAGCGACGAGCAGGTGATGCGGAATCGGCGGATCGGCCAGCTGCTGATGGTCGACGGTGCAGCCAGCGCGTTCCAGTGCGGCGATCACCTCGGCCACCGGCCGCAGCGTGAAACCGTATGCGGTGAACGGCATTTTCGCCATCGCGTCCGGATCGCCGATGCCGACGACCAGGCTGCCGCCGGGACCGATGACGCGCACGAGTTCCCGACAGGCGGCATCCAGGTCCGGCACGAAGTAGATGGTGTTCACGGTGATAGCGGCATCGAGTGCATTGTCGGGCAGCGGCAGTGCGGTCATCGGACCATCCGCGAGTCGCATTCGGCCCGAATCTATTTCGCTGGCGAACTCGGCCCGCGCCCGGGCCAGCATGTCCGGGGAGATCTCGAAACCGTGCACCGTGCCATTGGCGCCGACGCGCTCGAGCAGCATGGAAAGCCCTGCGCCGCCGCCGAATCCGATATCGGCGACCGTCGCACCGGAGGCGATTCCGGCCACCGCCACCGCACCCGCGATGGCGCGATGGTTACCCCGATTGAGGATGAAGGCGAAGCCCTTGCCGAGCGTCCCGTGTGGGTTGCCGAGCTGACCCGCGATCGTGGACAGGACACGGTCCCGAATACTCATGGCGGTCATCGTATCGACCGGCATCGGCGAATCGGATATGACAAGACAGACCGAATGGACCGCTGATTTCGTATGAACATGGGTAACTCGTCGGGTACGTCCAGAACTCGACTTACACACAACCGCCGGTCCGCGACGGCAGGGGCGCGGTTCTCGAGGATCAGCAAGAGGCGCGGGGAGGCGGGGGAGCAGACTGGCCCGATGCGCGCGCCGTTGGCACTGCTCGCCGCCGCGGTTCTGGCACTCGCCCCGACCGGCACCGCCGATGCGGCGGGATCCTGGGGTCCGCTGGCGCCGCCCAATCCGTATCTCGGCCCGCTCGGGACCGCGACCATGCACGGTGACGCCGGATCCTCGGATGCGACGCCCCTGGCCGGGCCCGGTACGGGCGGGATTTCGGTGGCCGCATACCCGTTGGCGTCGGCATGTCCGACCCTGCTGCAGGGTTCGGACAACCTGGTTGTCGCGCTGTGTACACCCGTCATCGGCCAGACCCCGACCATCCATCTGCTCGATCCGTCCTTCGGCGGTCCGGTCGGCGCGCCGCTTGCCTCGCTGGAGATCGCCAAGGGCAGTCTGCTCGGCGGCGTCTACGCCTACCTCGACAATGCCGACCGCCTGGTCATCGTGGACGGCAACCGCACCCTGCTCCGGGTCGGCCACGAGCGCGACGCGGCGGGCAAGTGGCGGTTGTCGATCGCCTCGTCCACCGATCTCGGCTCGGTGATTCCGGAGGGCGACAACGTGACCGGATTGGTGCCGGACTGGTCCGGCAATGTCTGGTTCGCCACCGGCAAGAGTGTCGTCGGGCTGGTGACGCCCGCGGGTGCGGCGGCCGCGACCGCACTGCCTGCGGGTGAGTTGGTGGCCAACAGCATTTCATCGGCACCGAGTGGCCGGGTCGCGGTCGCCACCACGCACGCGCTCTACGAACTGCACGCGGATGCGGCCGGACGGCCGGAGATACTGTGGCGGGCCGCCTACGATCGCGGGTCGGCACGCAAACCGGGACAGCTCAGCTGGGGCACCGGCTCCACGCCGACCTATTTTCGGGCCGAACTCCGGCGCCGAATATCTGACCATCGTCGACAATGCCGACGGACAGGTCCACGCCTTGGTCTTCCGTTCCGGCAGTGGGCAATTGGTGTGCTCGCAACCGGTGCTCACCCGTGGCGGCGCGGGTAGCGAGAATTCGCCCGTCGGTATCGGGCGGTCCATCTTCGTCGCCAGCACCTACGGCTATCCGTACCCGACCGTCCCCGAGGGCGCGGGTCCGGCCGTTCCGGCCTCCGCACCATTCGTCGGGGGTATGACCAGGGTCGATGTCGACGACACCGGCTGCGCCACGGTGTGGGACAACACCGTTCGCAGCGCGGCCGTCCCGCATCTGTCCACCGCCGACGGCTTGCTCTACACCGTGACGCGCGTCGGTCTCGACATCACCACCCCGCTCGACGGCTACGTGTTCACCGTCGTGAATCCGGATACCGGCGCGGTGCTGTCGAATCGGCCGTTGGCCGGAACCATTGTCGACGACCCGCTGCAGACCTCACCGTTGATCACCCACGACCGCAAGATTCTGCAGGGCACGGTCACCGGAATCCTGCGCATCAGCTGACGCGCGGGTCACCGGCCTTCGGCCCGGTGGCCAGACCCCGCTCGATGACCGCGAGGGTGCGCCGTATCGCCTGGTCCTTGCCCGCGTCGTCGAGGTCGTCGAGTACGCCATCGATAATGAGCGAGGCCATGCCGTGCACCGATGACCAGGCGGCGTATTCGGCGTCCGGCCGGTCGGCGGGATCGAGGAATCCGACGGCGACGAGTTCGTCGAGGACTCCGGCGAGCAGTTCGAAGGCCGGAGACGGCGTCTGCTGGTCGCCGCAGAAGGCGGTGCGGAACAGGCCCGGCTCGCGCAGTGCGAAGGTTATGTAGCCCCGGCCGACCGCGCCCAGTCGGGTGATCGGATGCGCTTGCGGCCCGAGATCGGCCATCGTCTCGGCCATTGCGCCGAACAGCGTCCGCTGGGCCTGTTCCTGCGCCGCATCGAGCAATTCCTCGTGATTGGTGAAGTGCCGATAGGCCGCGGTCGGCGTGACGCCGACGTGGCGGGCGGCGGCGCGCACGGTCACCGCCTCGGGACCGCCGGTTTCGGCGAGCTCGGCGGCGGCGTGCACCAGGGCATTGCGCAGGTCGCCGTGGTGGTACGGGCCGGTGCGGGCGGCACGCTTCGTGGCTGCTTCCGAATCTGTCATCGCATCGATGTTGACACCCGCACACATCTCATGGCAAGTTAACACCCATAAAGTTTACGCATGACAACATGCACGATCGGAGACACGATATGTTCGAAAAACTCGGCAGATTAGTCGTCGACCACGCGCGCTGGATTCTGGTCGTGGGCGCGCTCGCCCTCGTCGCGGGCGGTGTGGTCGGCGCGACCGCCTTCAGCAAGATGCAGCCCGGTGGCCAGGAGGATCCCAGTTCCCAATCCAGTGCCGCGGTAGCGCAACTGGCCGATAAGTTCGGCGCCGACACCGACTACGTCTTCCTGGTCGAGGCGAAGCAGGGGACGGTCGACGGCGATGCGGTCGCCGCCGTAGGCCGCGAACTGGCCGGGCGGCTCGCGGCCGATCAGCGGCTCATCAATGTCGTCTCGTACTGGGATACCGGATCCCCGGCCATGCGCTCATCGGATGGCACCGCCGCCGTGGTCCTGGCGGGCAATGTCGATAAGAAGACCACCGATAAGGAGAAGTCCGCCGCCGCGATCGTCGACGCCTACCGCGCCGATGGTCCGATCGCGCAGATCAAGGTCGGCGGCGGCACCGCGATCTTCCACTCGATCACCCATCAGATCGGCAAGGATCTCGGCCTCGCGGAAGCCGTTGCGGTGCCATTGATTCTGGGGCTGCTGGTGCTGGCCTTCGGCAATGTGGTCGCGGCATTGCTCACCCAGGTCGTGGGCGGAATCGCCATTCTCGGCACCTTCACCGAACTCTCGATTCTCGGTTCGGTCACCGATGTGTCGATCTATGCGGTGAATCTGACCACCGGGCTCGGGCTCGGTCTCGCGGTGGACTACGGGCTGCTGATGGTGAGCCGCTTCCGCGAGCGCCGTGCGGCCGGTGCCGAACCGGCCGATGCGGTGATCTCTGCGGTATCCACGGCCGGACGGACCATCGCCTTCAGCGCGGCCACGGTCGTCGCTGCGCTGTCGGCGTTGGTGATCTTCCCGCAGTACTTCCTGCGCTCGTTCGCCTACGGCGGCATCGGCGTTGTCGCCATCGCGGCCTCGGCGGCGGTAGTGGTCTTGCCCGCACTGCTCACCGTGCTCGGTACGCGAACCGATGCGTGGCGGGTGCCCGGCGTCCGCGGGATCCGCGGTGACGCCACCCCGTTCTGGGCCGGAGTTGCCGGATTCGCGATGCGCAGGCCGCTGCTGGCCGGTGTGCCGGTGGTGGCGGTGCTGCTGCTCGCGGCCGCGCCGCTGCTGCATGTGCAGTTCGGCACGCCCGACGATCGGGTGCTGCCGACGAGCACCGAGGTGCGTCAGGTCGGCGACGCGATGCGTACGGACTTCGGCGGCGGCGATATCAACGCGCTGTCGGTCATCACCGAGACCGGTGTCGCCGCGGGGCCGCTCGCGGACTACGCGCGCACACTGTCGCGGGTCGAGCACGTCACCCAGGTCGATTCGAGCGCAGGCACTTTCGCACACGGCGAGCTGGCGGCCAGCACACCCGCTGATGCCCGATTCGCCCGTCCGGACGCGCAGCGGCTGACGGTGCTCACCGATCTGGACCGCAACTCCTCGGCCGCCCGCGATCTGGTCGATCGGGTGCGCGCGGTGCCCGGTCCGGGTGGTGCGAGTGCCTTGGTCGGTGGTCAGGTTGCCGAACTGCGCGACAGCCTGGCATCTATTGGCGCGAAGCTGCCGATCGCGATCGGGTGGATCGTGCTCACCACCTTCGCGCTGCTGTTCCTGTTCACCGGCAGCGTCGTGCAGCCGCTGCGCGCACTGCTGTCGAATGTGCTGAGCCTGGCCGCCACACTCGGGCTGATGGTGTTCATCTTCCAGCAGGGACACCTGTCCGGAGTGATCGGTTTCACCCCGGCGCCGCTGGATGTCTCGATGTTGCTGCTGCTGTTCTGCATCACCTTCGGTCTGTCGATGGACTACGAGGTCTTCGTGATCAGCCGGATCAAGGAATTGCACGATCGCGGGGTGTCCACGAAGGAGGCTGTCATCGAGGGGCTGGCTCGGACCGGACGCTTGGTGACCACCGCCGCGGCGCTGATTTCGATCAGCTTCCTCGCCTTCACCAGCAGTGATGTTCGGTTCATCCAATTCTTCGGGCTCGGTGCGGGTTTGGCGATTCTGATCGACGCGACGCTGGTGCGCGGCGTGCTGGTCCCGGTGGCGATGCGACTGCTCGGCCGGGCGGCCTGGTACGCGCCCAAGCCATTGCAGTTGGTACACCGTCGGATCGGTCTGGCCGAAGCCTGAGTTCGGCTCGCGAGGCGGCCCCGCATGGGAAATGCGGGGCCGCCTCAATGCGTGGTGATCGCCTGCCGCAACGTCGTTTTCGCCCGATTCGGCGAGGTCGGACAGCAAGGGTGGCGGATATCACAGAACCCATTGTGGTTGCGGTCGAGGTGCTGACCGTGGCCCGATCCAGTCGTTGGGCAACCACATCTCCCCAGCTGGTTAATCATGATCTTGACCGGATGTAAGTCCATCTTGAACCGTTGCGACTGGGTATGGATCACGTTAATTACCCGATAAACAAACCTGAGGTCGCTTTTAGTTCATCCAACGGTCAGTTAACCCAATTATCGACCAAAGAATCCGCAGGTCGTGGCCGTGTTCACTGAACATTGGGTGATCTATGTTTGCTATCCAGCTAATCGTTCGAAGAATGTTTGTCGCTAACCGTAGGTTTCCTTATCGTGATCTGGTATCGCGCCCCGGAGGCCCCGCGCGAGCCCCGGTTTGGGTGATCCAGATCACTGCCAAAAGTTTGCTGGATGTATGAAAAACCATGTGCCCACATGGGTTTGCTGGGGTGCTGCTTTATACGCTTGACCTCGGCGGGGAGGGTTGCATCGGGATAACGATTGTGTAGAGTTGACGGTAACGCTGGCCGCAGCTGAGCTGGACTCGCTGCGGCCAGCGGAACTCAATTGGGGGAGTTCGAATCTCGTCCGGAACGTAGCGTTGCTACCGATTGCCCGGACCCATTTCACTCATCGTGTGCTCGGCGTTGTCTGCCAGGCTTCCGCGACATCGGCACCGGGCAAACCCAATTCGGCCGCGGCCCGGGCGTCCTGTTCTAGCGCGGCCCGGCGACCGACCACGAAGACGTAGCCGAGAAACAGTGCCTCCGCGACGAATCCGATGCCGACCTTCACCGGTACGGGTAGCGCACTCGGCGTCACGAAACCTTCGAGCAGACCGCAGACCAGCAGCACCGCGACCAGGCCCAGCGCCACCGTCGCGGTCGCCCGGCCCTGACGCGCCACCGCCGCCAACCGACTCGACCGACCCGGATCGATCAGCGTCCAGCCCAGTTTCAGTCCGACACCGCCCGCGACGAAGACCGCGGTCAGTTCCAGCGTGCCGTGCGGCAGGATGAACCCGAAGAACGCGTCGAGCCGACCGGCATCGGCCATCAGGCCGCCGGTCAAGGCCATATTCAGCGCGTTGCCGAACAGCAGATACACCGCTGGCAGGATCAGCACGCCGGTGAACAGCACCATCGCCGTCACCCACGCATTGTTGGTCCACACCTGCGCGGCGAACGCGTCGTGCGGATGTTCGGAGTAGTAGGTCTCGAATTCCCCGCCGGGTGCGGTGAGCCAGTCGTTGTCACCGGTGACGCCGAACACATTGCGGGCCGTACCGGATCCGGATATCCAGACGGCCAAGCCGGTGGACACCATGATGAAGACCGCGGCCACCGCCACCCACCACGGCCACGACCGGTACAGCGTTGCGGGAAACCGGTGCGTGAAGAACCGGCCGACCTCGTGCCACGCATCGGTGTTGGTACCGAGCACCCGGCCGCGCGCCTTGGTCAGCAGGGCACTGAGTCCGGCCATGAGTTCCGGGTCCGGACTGTGCGATTGCAGGCGGGCCAACTGCTGTGAGGTGCGCCGGTACAGCGCGACCAGTTCGTCGGCCTCGGCACCGGTCAGCTTGCGGCGCCCGGCCAGATAGTCCAGGCGATCCCACGCGCCCCGCTGTGCGTAGCTGTATGCGTCCACGTCCATCGGTTGCCTCCCATACCGCCGGTCGGAAGAATGCTATCGACATGGCTGAATTCACCACCGGCGAAGCGGTTGCACTCGAGCTGCCGATCGCGCGGATCCCGACCAGGGCCACCGCGTTCCTCCTGGACGTGCTGGTGCAGGTCGTGCTGGGCAGCATGCTGCTGTTCGGCCTCAGCCTGATACTCGCCTTCACCGCCGCCGACTCCGCGTGGTTCAGTACGGCGATGATCACCACGATCGTCGCGACGCTGGTCGGCTATCCGGTGATCTGCGAAACCCTCATGCGCGGACGAACCATCGGGAAGTTGGCGCTCGGACTGCGGGTGGTGCGCGGCGACGGCGGGCCGATCGATTTCCGCCATGCCCTGACCCGCGGTCTGGCCGGTGTGATCGTCGACTTCTGGATGTTGGGTGCGTTCGGTGCGGTCGGGGTGGTCACCTCGATGTGCTCGCCGAATGCGCGCCGGGTCGGCGATGTGCTCGCGGGCACGGTTGTCGTGCACAGCCAGCGCCGCGTGCCCTTCCCGCTGCTGGCCGTCGCGCCGCCCTGGCTCGTCGCCTGGTCCGGTCAGTTGGACCTGTCCGGTATCCAGGAAGATCTAGCACTCGCGGTGCGCCAGTATCTGTCTCGCGTCAACACCCTCAGCCCCGCCGCACAGGCGAGCCTCGGCCACACTCTGCTCGTCGCGGTCTGCGACCGGCTGCAGATTCCGGTACCGACCGGCTACCCACCGGTCCAGATCCTCGGCGCGGTCATCGCCGAACGCCAGCGCCGCACCCTCGCCCCGATCATCACCCCGATGGTGATGGCGGGCCCGCGCCCGATGCCGATCGCCCGCACGATCTAGCCGCGTCCAGACAGCTCCTGCCGTATCCAGCCCTGGGGCCGGGGTCTATCGAACGTAGCCAAATGGTGGTCGCGCCGGCGCTTGGGTTCAGGGGGTCGATGCAATAGCCCTTTGAGGGTCGAGGTGTTGCATGGTTCAGCAGGGTCCGGTGCGGTCGTTGCGGGTGGCGCGTAAAGGCGTTTTGGGATCTGGTCGGTGAGGGGGTGCCGCAGGGTGTTGCGGGTGTGCGGGCTGGCGTGTCGGAAGGGGCGGGTCTGCGGTGGTTCGCTGAGACTGGCGTCGGGCAGTCGGAGCGGGTAGTGCAGCAATCTGTCTGGACGGGTGCTGGGCGACGTCGAGTTCGTTGCTCCGACACGGTCATTCGACCAGGAGTTGAGTTAGGCTGGTGTCGGCGCAGGACCGTCGCGCTGGGGGTGACGTTGACTCGCTGGCGGTCGAGGAGCGTACTTCGTGGCTTCCTTATTCGGCGCCGCACCGTGGCTTGTGGTGATGCTGATCGTGATGGCCTTCGCATGGGCCGGGTTCGTGGCCATTGTGCTGCTGGCGACGGTGTTATCCGCACCAGAACGCGAGATAGCGATCCGGATTCGGATGATGCCCTGGCCCAGAATCGACATCGAGGCCAGGGCAGCGCGCCAACCATCGAACGATGGCGGGGTCACATAGTGCCGGACTGCTTGAGTTCGAGGTATTCATCGGCCAGGGCCTCGGGCAGGCGTTCCGGGGATGCCGCAACGACGGCTATGCCCATGCGGCGCAAAGATTCCTGGACCAGGGCGCGTTCGGCGAGTAAGGATTCGGCGGCGGCCGCGGAGTAGAGGTCGGCGAGGGTGGCGCGGTTGGTGGCGGCCGCGGCGACATCGGGGTCGGTGACCGCGACGATCAGGACGCGGTGGCGCTGGGCCAGGGTCGGCAGGACCGGGAGCAGATTCTCTTCCACCGCGGCGCCGTCGAGACTGGTGAACCAGACCACCAGGCTGCGGCGGCGGGTGCGCTGGATGGCCGCGCGGACCAGGCCGGCGCTGTCGGTGTCGACGAGTGCAGGGGTCACGCCCGCCACGGCATGCATGAGTTTCAGCTGCAGGCGGCGACCGCCGACACCACGCACTTCGGTGCGGACCTGGCGGTCGAAGGCGAGCAGGTCCACCGAATCGCCAGCGGCGGCCGCGAGTCCGCCCAGCAGCAGCGCCGCCTCGATGCTCGCGTCCAGGCGGGTGCCCGCCCCGACGCGGCCCGCACTGATACGACCGGTGTCGAGCACCATCAACATGTGCCGGTTGCGCTCCGGACGCCAGGTGCGCACCAACACGTCGGCGGCGCGGGCGGTGGCGCGCCAGTCGATGGCCCGGACGTCATCGCCAGCGACATATTCACGGAACGAATCGAATTCGGTGCCCTGGCCCCGTAGATTCGCGACATTGCGGCCCTCGAGATGTTGCAGCCGCTTCACTTTCGAGCGCAGCAGCCGTTCGCTGCGGAATTCGGGCAGTGCGCGCACCCGAGCGGGTACGGTGTGGCGGCTCTGCCATCCGGCCATGCCCAGCAGGCCGAACAGCCGCACCGTCACCGGACCGGCGACCCGGTCACCGCGGTAGGTCGGCGTCAGCGTGGTGTATACGCGGAGGCGGGTATTCGGCGGCAGATCCAACCGGTGCGCGCGGGTTTCGGCGCGGGCGCTGCCCGGCCAGTCGTCCCACAGCCGCCCGCGTACGGTGCGGGTGCCGTTGTTCACCACGGCGAGTTCCACCTCGGCGGTGCGGCCGAGCCGGATCACCGTCAGCGGCTCCCTGGTCAGCGTGAGGTCACGCGCTCGGGCCACCGTGCCCAGATCGAAAAGGACCAGGGCGGCAAGCAGACTCGTCATGAGGACGACGCCGAGCCAGGATGGCATGACGAAGCCGACGAACAGTGCGAGCACCGCCGCCGTCGCGGCGAGCCGACCGGTGACGACCACGGGCTACACCGGAACCGGAACCGACAGCAGCAGCGACGACATGACACCCTCGGTCGTCACACCGTCCAACTCCGCCTCGGGCCGCAGGTGCAGGCGGTGCCGAAGAGCCGCCACCGCAACCGATTTCACGTCGTCCGGGGTGACGTAGCCGCGACCGTTCAGCCAGGCGAAGGCGCGTGCGGCGGCCATCAACGCCGTCGCGCCTCGGGTGGACGCGCCGTGCTGTACCGCGGGGGAGTTACGGGTGGCCCGGCAGATGTCCACCGTGTAGGCGAGCACCTCGGGGCTGATGGTGACCCGGGTGATCGCCGCCCGCGCCGCGGCGATATGCGCTGGACCCGCGACCGGGCGCAGACCGGCGGCGGCCAGATCACGCGGATCGAAGCCACCCGCATGCCGCTGCAGAATGCGGAATTCGTCATCGCGACCGGGCAATTGGATATCGACCTTGAACAGGAACCGGTCCAGCTGCGCCTCCGGCAGCGGATAGGTGCCCTCCTGTTCGATCGGGTTCTGGGTGGCCACCACCACGAATGGGTCCGGCAGCGGCCGCGGCTTGCCGTCCACCGAAACCTGGCGCTCCTCCATGGATTCCAGCAGCGCCGATTGGGTCTTCGGCGGCGTGCGGTTGATCTCGTCGGCGAGCAGCAGATTGGTGAAGACCGGCCCCTGTCGGAAGGTGAATTCGGTGGTATGCGGGTCGTAGATCTGCGAACCGGTCACATCACCCGGCATCAGGTCGGGGGTGAACTGGACCCTGGCGTGTTCCAGATCGAGAGCCGTCGCGAGTGCCCGCACCAGCAGCGTCTTCGCCACGCCCGGTACACCTTCCAGCAGTACATGGCCGCGGCAGAGCAGTGCGAGCACCAGGTACATGATCGCGTTGTCGTTGCCGATCACCGCCTTGCCGATTTCGGCACGCAGCGCGGAGAATGCGGCGCCCGCCTCCTCGGCGGTGGGGATGTGGTTGGTGTCCGTGCTGGTCATCCGACCTCCGCCTCTATCCATTCGAGTTGTGTGGCAACGAGTTGCAGGGTGCTCGCATCGGGCACCGGTCCGTACAGTGCGGCGCCGATCATGGCCGGATCGGATCTGGTGCGCTCGGCGATGGTCGCGACCAGTCGATCCGCTGTGATATCGGCGCCGATGCCGAGCATCGGGCGGATGCGGCGCAGCGTCGCGGCGCGCAGCCGGGCGGCGACGTGTTCGTGGTCCTTCGACCGGCGATACAGCGCGGCCTGGCCGCCGAGCAGTTCATTCGCCGCCACCTCGACCGGCCTCGGTTCACCGACCAGCGCACCACGGCGCCGGGCCCGCCACCACACCACAAGTGCGGCGGCGATGAGGAATTGGAGTCCGCCGAAGGCCAGCGGTGCGGGCAGTCTGCCGAATATGGAGTCCTTTCCAGTGCCGAAGCCCGAATCGTCGCGGTTGTCATCCGGGTAGTGGTCGGGATGTTTCGGCGGCGGCAGATCCGGCGGCGTCGGCTTGTGCGGTGCGGGCGCGGCGCACGAATTCAACACGGCGTACAGCAGTACGACCAGCGCGACGGCGGCGAGCAGCGCCGCCCAGAATTTCGGATTGCGCAGCAGATCGGGCAGCGGCGGAAGTTGTCGACGGGTCTTGGTCTTTTCGGTGACCGTCGCCTCGGCCGGTTCCGGTGCTGGCGGTGGTGCGCTGCGGGAGTAGCGGTCGGCGGATTCGAGTCGGCGGTATTCGTCCTCGGTTGCGCGGCGGCCGCCATAGACGACCTCGTCGAAACTGTGTGCGGCCGGATGTAATTCGCTCGCGGCCTCGAGCGACAGCGCGGTTGTCGCATCGTCCGCGGTTTCCCGCGCGGTCCGCGAGCGGCGCACCTCGAGCATGCCGCGCTGTTCGAGGCCGCGCAGCAACGCGCGGAATCGCTCGCGCAGCGCGGTGTCGAAATCGCGGTGCAGCGCGGCGTTCTCGGCGGCGTCGCGGTGATCGTCCGCGGGACCCAGACGCGGCGGCGGCGGTGCTGCGGGCTCGCCCGATATGCGTTCGGTGCGGTCCGACGCCCGGCCACCACCGCTCCCCGATGCTTCGCTCATCGCTTTTCCGTCCCGGGAACCCGGATATCCAGCCCCTCGCGACGGCACCGGCGATCCACATACGAGACCACCCGCGTCGCCGACTCGACGACCTCACCAAAGGCGATGATCAATAGCGCCGCCGAGGTGAGCAGCACGATGACCTGCCAGCGATGGGTGCCGGTGAAATCCGCGAGATACCACGGAATGCCGAGCAGCGGCACGGCAATCAGGACCAGCAGCGCGCGGCAGGCGAGCCACAGCCCGGTTATCGACGACTGCGCACCCTCGACCAGCAGTTTCGAGCGCGCGACTGCCCCGGCGTGGGTAGTCCGCTCGACAAAGATGACCGGCACCGCGACGAACCGTCCGGCCCGCAGATAGCCGAGCCAGATCAACGCGAGCGGATAGGTAATGATCAGAATGCTGCCGCCGACCAGTACACCGACGCCGACCAGGGTGTACATCACCTGGAACACCAGCAGCGGACCCGCGACCGCAGCCACCCGGCCGAGCGCGGTGCGCCACTTGATCGGAGACCGGGCGACCGTCGCCAGCCCGACGGCGACCGTCATGCCGCGCAGCAGGAACCGCAGCAGCCAGGCACATGCCGCCGTGGCCAGGATCGCCGCCCATGCGGTGCCCGCATCGGAGCCGTCGGTCAGCGAGGAAATCCCGCCGGTGATCCCGACGACCACCAGCTCGGCGAGGACCAGCCCGATCGCGGTGGTACCGGCCAGCACCACGATATTCGCCTGGATCAGCGCGAACGGCTCGTCCAGGAGTTCGCGGAAGCTCAATGGGCGGATCGGCACCGTCGTTCCAGGGGACCCTGGCACCGGATCGTTCCCCGCCCCGACGGCACCGGCCGACTCGGCGGCGGGTAGCACGCGGCCGAGTCTAGCCGTCGGCGACCTGCCAGGCAGGGCGCAACCTACCGATCCTGCGTCGGGTCAACGCTCGAGCAATCGGTCCACGACCTTCCGATAGCGCGCCGGGGCGACCTGCGGCAGGCCGAGCAGAGCCCGCAAATAGACACCGTCGCCGACCAACCGGATGATGTCGGCCCGCACCGGATCGTCGATGTCCTTGTCCAGCCCGTCCGACCAGCTGTCCATCATGTCGGACAGCGCCTGCTGCACCTCATCGGTCTCCGGTCCGGAATGGGCATCGATGGTGCGCATGGCCGCGACCATCGACCGGAAGAGCGCCAGTTCCAGTGCGTCCGCGGCATTGCCCGGATTCGGGGTCTGCAGGTACCACTCGGCGACCGGCGTGCCCTTGGCGACGGCGGCGTCGAGTTGTTGTTCCGCGCGTTCGCCGAGTCGGCGCACCAGACCAGCGAGCAGGGCGTCCTTGCTCTTGAAGTGATACAGCAGCCCGCCCTTGGAGACCCCGGCGGTCGCGGCGACGTTGTCCAGGGTCACCTGGGACATCCCCTTTTCCAGCAGCAGGGTTTCGAGCGCGTCCAGGATCCGGTCGCGAGTGTTTGCCGTCACGTCCGTGACTATACCGGCTGGACGGTAAGGTTGATTCACTGTACCGTCTGGACGGTAAGAAGACCCACGACGGAAATCGAGAAGGCGATGACCACACTGAAGGACACCGGGGCCGGGCTCGCCCCGCCGCGCGCCACCATGCGTGATTGGGCGGGCCTAGCCGTACTTGCGCTCGCCCTGCTGCTGCTCGCCGTCGATGCGACCGTGCTCGACCTCGCGGTGCCCGCGATCAGCGCGGAATTGGCGCCGAGCACACCGCAGCTGCTGTGGATCATCGACGTGTACTCGTTCGTTCTGGCCGGACTGCTGGTCGTCATGGGCAATCTCGGCGACCGGATCGGACGGCGCCGACTGCTGCTGTTCGGCGCCGTCGGCTTCGGACTCGCCTCGACGCTGGCCGCTTGGTCGGTGAGTCCGGAAATGCTCATTGCCGCGCGCGTGCTGCAAGGTGTCGCGGGTGCGACCCTGATGCCCGCGACGCTGGGTCTGATCCGGTCGATGTTCCTGGATCCGCGGCAGCGCACCGTCGCCATTTCGGTCTGGGCCGCGATGGCCGGTGGTGGCGCGGCGGCGGGTCCGCTACTCGGCGGCTGGCTGCTCGAGCACTACTGGTGGGGTTCGGTATTCCTGGTGAACCTGCCGGTCATGCTGGTGCTGCTCGCGGTCGGTCCGGTGCTCATTCCGGAATCCCGCGACCCACGGCCGGGGCCCTTCGATCTGCCGAGCGCGGCGCTGTCCATGCTGGCGCTGGTGCCGGTGGTGTACGCGGTCAAGGAATCCGCGGCGCACGGAATCAATGTGCGACTGTCGGTAATCGGTGCGATCGGTGTGCTCGCCGGTGTGCTGTTCGTGCGCAGGCAGCGCGGTCTCGCACATCCGATGATCGATCTGAAGCTGTTCGCACTGCCCAGGTTCCGCACCGCGGTCCTCACCAACCTGCTCGCGGTGTTCGCGCTGGCCGGTGTGCTGTTCTCCGGCTCGCAGTACCTCCAACTGGTACTGGGCCATTCACCGATGCGGGCCGGACTGCTCCTGCTGCCCGGACTCGCGGCCAGTGTGTTCGCCGCACTGGCGGCGGCGTGGTTGGTTCGGGTGCTGCGTCCCGGTGCGGTGCTCGGCGGTGCGCTGATGCTCGCCGCGGTCGGTTCGGTGCTGTTGCTGTGGCTGAGTCCGGAGTCGGCGACCAGTACGGTGCCGTTCGTCCTCGGGTTCCTGTGCATCGGTGCGGGTGTCGGTGTGGCGCTGACGGTTTCGTCGGATCTGGTGGTCAGCTCGGCTCCGGCGGAGCGGGCCGGTGCGGCCGCCGCGGTATCGGAGACCGCCTATGAGGCCGGTATCGCACTCGGTGTCGCGGTGCTCGGCAGCGTGACCATGGCGGTTTTCCGCGGCGGACTCGATCTGTCCCAGGTGCCGGGCGACCAGATCGGCACGGCTTCGGAATCCCTCGGCGGCGCCACGGAATTCGCCCGTCAGCTACCGGAATCGGTGACGAATGGATTCCTGGACTCAGCGCACGAGGCCTTCGTCTCCGGCGTCCACGTCGCCGCGATCGGCATGGCCGTGGTGCTGCTGATCGCTGCGGTGGTCGCGTTCCGGCTGCGTACGGTTCGTGTGTAGTTCGGGCCAAATGAATCGATGCACGGGCCGTCGTCTGCGGATGTCGATATCGCCGCCATTGGTATGGCCGGTACCTGATCGCTGCGGTGATCGCATTCCGGCTATGGACGTCTCGTCGGCCTGGCGCGGTGGAGATTTCGCCCCTGTTCCGTCTTCCGGAGCGGGGGCGATGTCATATAGCAAGCCGACCGGTCTGAATCGTTTTCTCGATCTAAGGGCGCCGAGATGCCGTCTCGCGTCCTGAACCATGATGCTGACCAGCTGCTATACCATTCTCCGGTAGTGCTGTCCGGTTCAGAACAGCTGTCCGGTTCCGTGGATATGTCCAATATCGGATAACGGGTGCGGATCCGGTTATGCAGTACCGACGGGCTGATCCGGCTCCGGCAGTCTCAATCGAGTCGACGTGACGCGCTCGCACAGCGTGACGGACTCGCCAATGTCGCGTCTCGGCCAATTCGCCAGCGACGGTGGCTTCCGACGTGACCAGGCGTTGCGGATCCTTCTTGGTGAGTTCGCAGAGGCGCGCAGCCTCATCGACCGCGTTGCCGATGACGGTGAATTCGTTGCGCTGGTGCGCGCCGACATTACCGGCGCCGACGCAACCCGCGGCCACGCCGATGGCGGCGATGAAGTCGTGCGCCCGCGCGGTCAGGCGGTTTCGGAGCAGCACTCGCATCGGAACTGTTCGCGGCCTGGCCGATCCGAAGTTGTCTCGCGCCTTGGAGCGCACGGTGCGTCAACGGCCGTCCGTACAAAGTCCGGCGGGGCACATGAGCAGCAGGCGACGCAGTTCGGCCCTAAATCTGCCGTCCACCGCCGCTGCCGTGCACAGGCATCGAACCAACCGCTCAGCCCGTTCATCGGTCTGCTGGAACGGATCGGCGACCGGCCGATCAGATGAGTCCGCGTCGGACCCGTCTCGGTGGCAGGTCAGTTGGCGGGCGGGAGTTCTCGCGGGCCCCGGCGGCCGGAAAGTTCGTTGTGTTCGCGGGCCGGGAGTTCGCCGTGGCGCTCGGTTGGGGGAAGGCCGTAGCCCTGGGGTGCGGCGGTTGGGGGTAGGGCCGAGTAGCGCGGATCCGGTGCGTACTGCGGGTAGTCCGCGTCGACGACGGTGGCGGCCACGCGCTGGGCGTGCCAGGAATCGGGTGTGCCGGGCGGCAGTTGGTAGCCGGGCGCAGCGGGGTGACCCACGGCCGGTGCATGCGAATCCTGGCTGTCCACGGTCACCTTGCGGGTGCGGCGCAGGGTGAAGGTGATCTCCTCGACCTCTTCGAAGGCCTGCCGCGCGGTGCGCAGCGGGTGGGTGGCGGTGTCGATCGCATTCGCGACGAACGAGGGGACCAGCGGCCGGATCAAGCGGGCCGCGGTATCGGTGAACGGCACGGTGCCGATCAGCGGAAGTTCCAGTCCGCCGCCCTTGGGCGCGGTAGGTGCGCTCGACGCGACATGCGGCACCACCGCACCGGCTCCGCTGGTCGGCGCCAGCGCCCCCGCGCTGACGGTGGCCGGTAGGTTCGGTGTCACGATGCCCTCCTGAGACACGGGGCCTTCCTCTCGGTTGCCAGCCGTTGCGGCTGATAGTTCGCCACGACGCTGGTTTTCATCCAGGCGTTGCGGCTCGGTAATGCCGATCTCCAGTCCGCCGATGGCGGCGATGATCCGGGTGCGCTGGTGCTCCCGATCGATGGCGGCATCGGCCTCGACGGCAAGTCGGGCGGCGGTCAGCTGTTGTTCGGCACGCAGATTTTCGGCCTCGACCCGCACCTCGGCGCGCTTGACCGCGATGGCGGCATCGGCGCTGCGTTCGGCTTGGTCCTGCACGGTGCGGTAGGCCAGACGCCGATCGAACGAGGTCTCGCCGCGCCACCACCGCAGGATCAGCGGCAGCAGTGCGAGCAGGACGAAGGTGACGATGGTCAGCACCCGCAGCAGGAACGCACCCGCCGCGTCGGTCGTGTAGTCGTTCATTACCAGCCAGCGCGCGCCGAGGCCGCGATCGGCATCGGCGAAGGCGGCCGAACCGGCCGCGGCGACGGCCTTCTGGTCATCGGCGACCCGCTGATCCAACCCGGCGACCCGGCCCTGCGCCGCGGCCAGTTGCTTGCGTGCATCGTCGAGCATGTCATTGGCGGTCTGCGATTCGGGTCCGCGGCCCGGCACACCGGTGATCCTGGTCTGCGGGCATTCCGGTGTCGGGTTGTATTCGCAGCGGGCGATCACCAGTGCGTGGTCGATATCGGCCTGCGCCTTGGCAATCGTCTGGTCCAGCGCGGCTCGATCGGCCGTACTGCGCCCGAGTTCGGTGTGCGCTGCGACCACCGCGGGGGCGGAATCGACCGCACGCTGGGCCTTTTCATCCAGCAACCGGTCGATGGTGCCGCCGAAGAGCACCGTCGAGGCAAGTTCGGCGATCAACACACCGGCCAGGACCGCGACCACGATCCGTCCGGCCAGACCGCGGCGGTCCGGCCCGCTGGCGGGGCGCGCGGTCGCCAGCGAGCGGGCCAGCGCACCGGTCAGCAGTGCGACGACCAGCGCGACGAGGACGATCGCGAATAGCGGCATGGCATCGGCCGCGGCCAGTGCGAGCGTGGTGACCAGCCCGGCCACCGCCGCGAACAACAGCACGACCGCCCCGGTTACCGCGTATCCGGCCCGCTCATGCGGGTAGTCGAGTTCTGTCCCATCCTGTTCGCGCCCGAGACCTCCGCCGAGCCAGATGAACAAGCCGGTGACTGTCATGGGACCCCACATCCTCTACATCCCAGTCATGGTGGCTGCACAGCTAGCGACTGTTTGCAGGTCGCTCGAAACGATCCGCGAAACTGTCACAGATTCGTTGTCACAGCGTGACAGGCACGGCGGCGACACACCGAATGAGGCACCGGGGATGTGGTCAGGCTCACAGAAATTGGTCTGCCACCCGGACTTGGGCGCGCGCTCACCCTTAATCTGACGTAGGTGACCGGATCGGAACCGGCAGGCGGACGGGGTGTTGCGAATGTTTTTCCGAGGCTCGGCAAGGGTTTTGGTGTGTGTGGCGGCAGCGCTGCTGATGGCTGCGCCCGACAGCCGCGCGCAGACACTCGACGACGGCCCGCCCCTGGATCGCATCGTCGCGCTGGTGACCGAACGCCTCGATACCGCCGATGCCGTGGCCGCGGCCAAATGGGCGGCGGCCGCGCAGAACGGCGGCCAGCCCTCGATCGACGATCCGGTACGTGAAGCGCAGGTATATGACGCGATGGCGCGCCTCGGGGCCGAGCGCGGACTACCGGAAGCCTGGATCCGTCAGGTGTTCTTCGGGCAGATCGAGGCCAACAAGATCGTCCAGCGCGGCCTGGTCACCCGCTGGCGCTTCGATCCGGCCGCGGTGCCGAGCGCGCCGCCGGATCTGGCCGCCGTGCGCCCGGTGATCGACCGGGTCAATGTGGAGATCGTCGACCAACTCGCCCTGCGCCGCGCCGAGCTCACCGGACCGAACTGTGCCGAGCGGCTGGCACCGTCGGTTTTCGGGGTGCTGACCTCGGGACGTGCCGACGCATTGCATCAGGCCGCGCTGGTCCGGGCGGCCGCCGCACTGTGCGGCCCTTAGTTCGATGTGACGAAGGACACATGCATTTCGGCACGGATATATCCCTGATCGGAAATGTGTTGTATCCCACTCGAATTCGATTGCTGGAAATGTGCTGAATTCCACAGAAAGCAAAAGAGTCCGGACGGTCGGATCGGATCGTGCGCCTGTCACGCCCCTGTCTGAAATGTCTCATCCGGCCCGCTGACCGGTTAGCCACCGCGGATCGGGTTTGCGCCGTTGGAAGCAGGGGAAATCCACTTCGGTGCAGGTGAGCGCAGGTTCTCGGGTGCGCTGTGCGCCGCGCCGCGGTTTCCCGTCCGCCCGTTGTCGCTGGATGGCACCGGGTGTCAAGGGGATCGATACCGGCGTATTCGCTGCTTTACACTGGACAACGCGCACACGTGGAGGACCGATTGAAGAAGCCCAGCTGAAGCTGGTTATTAGCACAACCTAAGTTGGTTGGGTCCCGGACCTGACTTATCGTTTGCTCTTACGCCGAACACATAACGTTCGGCACTATCGCCTGCTCGGGCTCGGTGAATCCGGTGCCCAAGCGTAGCGGGCGAGCACCCGCGCGGAGGTAAGGAACACGTAAGCGTTCCGTTACCGACGAGCACCCATACGTCACAGCAGCGGGTGGACAACTGGAGACGTGACTGCACGAAGAAGACCATCAGCGCGGCTGGTTTCGCAACGTACAGGCGCAGTCTTGACGGAGGCAATCGACGAAAGGCCCCCTTTCCCATAGGCCGATTTCATCGATGCCGACTTTCTTGAAGGCAGAGGCATGACGCAACTTCCTGGCCACAGGTCCCCCGGACCCATCGGGCTCTATGACCCGGCGAACGAGCACGACGCCTGCGGTGTCGCATTCGTCGTCGACATGTACGGCCGCCGCAGCCGCGACATCGTCGACAAGGCTATTACGGCTCTGTTGAATCTGGAGCACCGCGGTGCCGCAGGTGCCGAACCCAATAGTGGTGACGGCGCGGGCATCCTGATCCAGGTCCCGGACCGGTTCTTCCGCGCCGTGGTCGATTTCGAGTTGCCGCCGGAGGGCTCGTACGCCACCGGTATCGCCTTCCTGCCGCAGGCCCGCCGCGAGGCGACCAAGGCCGCCTACGGCCTGGAGCGCATTGTCGAATCCGAGGGCCTCGCCGTGCTCGGCTGGCGCGACGTGCCCACCGACGAGTCCACCCTCGGTGCCCTGGCCCGTGATGCCATGCCGACCTTCCGGCAGATCTTCATCGGCTCGCCGAAGGGTTCGGCCGAACAGCTGTCGGGTATGGACCTGGAGCGCCGCGCCTACGTCGTGCGCAAGCGCGTCGAACACGAGCTCGGCAAGGCGGGTGCGGGTGAGGGCGCGGTCGGCAAGGAGTCGGTGTACTTCCCGAGCCTGTCCGGTCAGACCTTCGTCTACAAGGGCATGTTCACCACGCCGCAGCTGCGCGCGTTCTACCTGGACCTGCAGGACGACCGGGTGGAGTCCGCACTCGGCATCGTGCACTCGCGCTTCTCCACCAACACCTTCCCGTCGTGGCCGCTGGCCCATCCGTTCCGCCGGGTCGCGCACAACGGTGAGATCAATACCGTCACCGGTAACGAGAACTGGATGCGGGCCCGCGAGGCGCTGCTGCGCTCGGATGTCTTCGGCATCGACGAGGCGGGCAACAACCGCCTGCAGAAGGTCTTCCCCGTCTGTACCCCGGGGGCGAGCGATACCGCGCGCTTCGACGAGGTGCTGGAACTGCTGCATCTCGGCGGCCGCAGCTTGCCCCACGCGGTGCTGATGATGATTCCCGAGGCCTGGGAACGCAACGAGAACATGGACCCGCAGCGGCGGGCCTTCTACCGCTATCACTCGATGCTGATGGAGCCGTGGGACGGCCCCGCATCGGTGTGCTTCACCGACGGCACCGTGGTCGGCGCCGTACTCGACCGCAACGGCCTGCGGCCCAGCCGCATCTGGGTCACCGATGACGGCCTGGTCGTCATGGCCTCCGAGGTCGGTGTGCTCGATATCGATCCGGCCAAGGTGGTCAAGAAGGTCCGGCTGCAGCCGGGCCGCATGTTCCTGGTCGATACCTCACAGGGCCGCATCGTCGGCGACGAGGAGCTCAAGAGCCAGCTCGCCGCCGAGCACCCTTACCAGGAGTGGCTCGACGCCGGTGTCACCAAGCTGGCCGATCTGCCCGACCGCCCGCACGTGCACATGTCGCACGATCGCGTGCTCATCCGTCAGCAGATCTTCGGATACACCAATGAAGAGCTGAACCTGCTGATCTCGCCAATGGCCAAGACCGGCGGCGAGGCGCTCGGCTCGATGGGTACCGATACCCCGATCGCGGTCCTTTCCGCGCGCCCGCGCCTGCTCTTCGACTACTTCTCCCAGCTGTTCGCACAGGTGACCAACCCGCCGCTGGACGCGATCCGCGAGGAAGTGGTCACCAGCCTGCGCCGGGCCCTCGGCCCGGAGGCCGATCTGCTGCATCCGGGACCGGAGTCCTGCCACCAGATCACCATCCCGCAGCCGATCCTGGACAACGATGAGCTGGCCAAGCTCATCCACATCAACGACGACGGTTCGCATCCCGAGCTGCGCTCGGTGGTCGTGCACGGTCTGTACCCGGTGAAGAAGGGTGGCAAGGGCCTGCGCAAGGCGCTCGAGGCCATCAACACCCAGATCTCCGCGGCGATCGAGGGCGGCGCGCGGATCATCGTGCTGTCCGACCGCGAGTCCAATGAGAAGCTGGCGCCGATCCCGTCGCTGCTGCTGACCTCGTCGGTGCACCACCACCTGGTGCGCGAGCGCACCCGCACCATGGTCGGCCTTGTCGTCGAGGCCGGTGACGCCCGCGAGGTGCACCACATGGCCATGCTGGTCGGCTTCGGCGCGGCCGCGATCAACCCGTATATGGCCTTCGAGACCATCGAGGATCTGCTCGAACGCGGTGGGCTCCAGATGCCGGGCAGCACCGGCGATCTGGCCGCCGACTACGGCAAGGCCGTCGCGAACTACAACAAGGCCGCGAGCAAGGGCGTGCTGAAGGTGATGTCCAAGATGGGCATCTCCACCATCGCCTCCTACACCGGTGCGCAGCTGTTCCAGGTCATCGGCCTGTCACAGGAACTGGTGAACGAGTACTTCACCGGCCTGCGTTCGCATCTGGACGGCATCGGCCTCGACGAGATCGCCGCCGATGTGGCGGCCCGGCACACCGTGGCATTCCTGGAGAACCGCAACGAGCGCGCACACCGCGAGCTCGAGGTGGGCGGCGAATACCAGTGGCGGCGCGAGGGCGAATACCACCTGTTCAACCCGGACACCGTCTTCAAGCTGCAGCACGCCACCCGCAGCGGTCAGTACTCCATCTTCAAGGAGTACACCAAGATGGTCGACGACCAGTCCGAGCAGCTGGCCTCGCTGCGCGGCCTGTTCAAGTTCAAGACCGGTGAGCGCAAGCCGATTTCGATCGATGAGGTCGAGCCCGCCAGTGCCATCGTCAGGCGGTTCTCCACCGGTGCGATGAGCTACGGCTCCATCTCCGCCGAGGCGCACGAGACCCTGGCGATCGCAATGAACCGACTCGGTGGTCGCTCGAACTCCGGTGAGGGCGGCGAACATCCGGCGCGCTTCGAGGTCGAGGAGAACGGCGACTGGCGGCGTTCGGCGATCAAGCAGGTCGCCTCGGGTCGCTTCGGTGTCACCGCGCACTACCTGACCAACTGCACCGATATCCAGATCAAGATGGCGCAGGGCGCCAAGCCCGGTGAGGGCGGCCAGCTCCCGGCGCACAAGGTGTACCCGTGGGTCGCCGAGGTGCGGCACTCGACGCCGGGCGTCGGCCTGATCTCGCCGCCGCCGCACCACGACATCTATTCGATCGAGGATCTGGCGCAGCTGATCCACGATCTGAAGAATGCGAACCCGCAGGCGCGGATTCACGTGAAACTTGTTGCCGAGCCCGGTGTCGGCACCGTTGCGGCCGGTGTGTCGAAGGCACATGCGGACGTGGTGCTGATCTCCGGTCACGACGGTGGCACCGGCGCCTCGCCGCTGACCTCGCTGAAGCATGCGGGTGGTCCGTGGGAACTCGGTCTGGCCGAGACCCAGCAGACGTTGCTGCTCAACGGACTTCGCGACCGCATCGTCGTGCAGGTCGACGGCCAGATGAAGACCGGCCGCGACGTGATGATCGCCGCGCTTCTCGGTGCCGAGGAATTCGGTTTCGCCACCGCGCCGCTGGTGGTCTCGGGCTGCATCATGATGCGGGTCTGCCACCTCGACACCTGCCCCGTCGGTGTCGCGACGCAGAATCCGGTGCTGCGCGAACGCTTCACCGGCAAGCCGGAATTCGTCGAGAACTTCATGCTGTTCGTCGCCGAAGAGGTTCGGGAACTGCTGGCGGAACTGGGCTTCCGCACCCTGGACGAGGCCATCGGCCGGGTCGATATGCTCGATACCTCCAAGGCCAAGGAACATTGGAAGGCCAGCAAGCTGGACCTGTCGCCGGTCCTCGACGATGTCGAGACGGCCTTCATGCGTCAGGACCGGTACTGCACCAAGACCCAGGACCACGGCCTGGACAAGGCGCTGGACGTGCAGTTGATCGCGCAGAGCGCCGATGCGCTCGAGCGTGGCCAGGCGGTGAAGTTCGAAACCAAGATCACGAACGTGAACCGCACCGTCGGCACCATGCTCGGCCACGAGGTGACCAAGCTCTATGGTGGCGCGGGCCTGCCCGATGACACCATCGACATCACCTTCACCGGTTCCGCGGGCAACAGCTTCGGCGCCTTCGTGCCCGCCGGCATCACGCTGCGGGTGCAGGGCGACGCGAACGACTATGTGGGCAAGGGCCTCTCCGGCGGCCACCTGATCGTGCGTCCGTCGCTGAACGCACCGGCCGACTTCGTCGCGGAGCAGAACATCATCGCGGGCAACGTGATCCTGTTCGGCGCCACCAGTGGTCAGGCGTTCATCAACGGTGTGGTCGGCGAGCGGTTCGCCGTGCGCAACTCGGGCGCCACCGCGGTGGTCGAGGGCGTCGGTGACCACGGCTGCGAGTACATGACCGGTGGCCGGGTGGTCATCCTCGGTGAGACCGGCCGCAACTTCGGCGCCGGTATGTCCGGTGGTGTCGCGTTCGTCTACGACCCGAACAGCACCTTCGAGGCCAGGCTCAACCCGGAGCAGGCCGATGCCGTCGAGCAGCTCGCCGGTGACGACTTCACCTGGCTGCACGACATCGTCACCCAGCACCGCGACCAGACGGGTTCGGCTGTCGCCGAACGCATTCTGAGCGACTGGTCACAGCAGGTGAACCACTTCGTGAAGGTTATGCCGCGCGAATACAAGAAAGTTTTGCTCGCGATCTCCGAGGCCGAGAAGAACGGCACGGACGTTGACGAGGCGATCATGGAGGCGGCACGTGGCTGACCCGCAAGGATTTCTGAAGCACACCAAACGGGAACTGCCGACGCGTCGTCCGGTTCCGCTGCGCCTGATGGACTGGAAAGAGGTCTACGAGCAGCATTTCTCGCACCAGACCCTGCAGACGCAGGCCAGCCGGTGCATGGACTGCGGTATTCCGTTCTGTCATAACGGCTGTCCGCTGGGCAACCTCATCCCCGAGTGGAACGACCTGGTCTTCAAGGGCCAGTGGCGGGAGGGCATCGACCGGCTGCACGCGACCAACAACTTCCCGGAGTTCACCGGGCGGCTGTGTCCGGCGCCGTGCGAGGCGTCCTGTGTCCTCGGCATCAACCAGGATCCGGTGACGATCAAGCAGGTCGAGGTCGAGCTCATCGAGAACGCCTTCGACGAGGGCTGGGTGACCCCGGTCTACCCGACCCGCCTCACCGGTAAGAAGGTCGCCGTTGTCGGTTCCGGTCCGGCCGGTCTTGCTGCCGCACAGCAGCTGACCCGCGCCGGCCACACCGTGACCGTCTTCGAGCGCGCCGACCGCATCGGCGGTCTGCTGCGCTACGGCATCCCGGAATTCAAGATGGAGAAGCGCTTCATCGACCGCCGGCTGGCGCAGATGGAGGCCGAGGGCACCATCTTCAAGACCGGTGTGAACGTCGGTGTCGACATCACCGCCGTTGAACTGCGCGCGCGGTTCGATGCGATCGTGCTCGCCGGTGGCGCCACCCTGGCCCGCGACCTGCCGATTCCGGGCCGTGATCTGGACGGCATCCACCAGGCGATGGACTTCCTGCCCTGGGCCAACCGAGTGCAGCTCGGCGACGATGTCACCGATGAGAACGGTCTGCCGCCGATCCACGCGAAGGACAAGAAGGTCGTCATCATCGGTGGCGGTGACACCGGCGCCGACTGCCTGGGCACCTCGCACCGGCAGGGTGCGGCCAGCATCCACCAGTTCGAGATCATGCCGCGGCCGCCGGAGGAGCGTGCCTCCTCCACTCCGTGGCCGACCTACCCGCTCATGTACCGGGTCTCCTCGGCGCACGAGGAGGGCGGCGAGCGCGTGTTCTCCGTGAACACCGAGCGTTTCGTCGGCGCGGACGGCAAGGTCACCGCGCTGGAGGCGCACGAGGTCAAGATGGTCAACGGCCGTTTCGAGAAGGTCGAGGGCACCGACTTCACCCTCGAGGCCGATCTGGTGCTGCTCGCCATGGGCTTCACCGGACCCGAAAAGCCGGGCCTGCTCGAAGGTTTGGGTGTCGGCTACGACCAGCGCGGCAATGTCCAGCGCGATAAGAACTGGGCGACCAATATTCCCGGCGTCTTCGTCGCCGGTGATATGGGCCGCGGCCAGTCCCTGATCGTCTGGGCCATTGCCGAGGGTCGCGCCGCGGCCTCCGCGGTCGACAAGTTCCTCGAAGGCGAGACCGCGCTGCCCGCGCCGATCGTCCCGACGGCGGTCGCCCAGCGCTAGTACCTCTCTTACCGGAGCACGACCGATGCGGGCGACCTGCTCGCCGAACTCGGCGCCAACGAGGTGATCGGCCGACTGCCGCAGGATCC